>JBGUUL010000053.1:0-64660 GCA_045133515.1 Ruminococcus sp. | reverse complement strand
CCGAACACAGAAGTTAAGCTCAGTAGTGCCGAAGATAGTTGGCTGGTGACGGCCTGTGAAAATAGGAAGATGCCAACATTTATATATTCCTCCATAGCTCAGTCGGTAGAGCGCATGACTGTTAATCATGATGTCACTGGTTCGAGCCCAGTTGGGGGAGCCATAGCAGGAGAATTTTCTCCTGCTTTTTTTATCCGGGTGTGGCGCAGTTTGGTAGCGCGCTTGAATGGGGTTCAAGAGGCCGCTGGTTCGACTCCAGTCACTCGGACCAAGAAAAAGAAATGTCATTAGGCATTTCTTTTTCTTTATATCAAGCAACCGATGAATGGAGTCGAAGGCGAGGGTTAAGAAAACAGTCCTGTGGACTGTTTTTAGCGAGGGGATTTGATGAGTTATTCTCCAATAGATGTGTAAGCTGAAATCGTGGTAGGCAATAAGACGAGCTTTGAGTAAGTCACTCGGACCAAGAAAAAGAAATGTCATTAGGCATTTCTTTTTATTTCTATAAACTTGAATTTTACGAGGTGTATGTAATTGCAGATAGAAGAGATTAAGAAAAAAGATTTCAAAAAAGCAATTCAATTTGCTATTCAAGGGATGCACTTTGAAGAATATTTGGAAAATAATTTTATATTAAATGCTTATGGTAGATATTTTTGGTATCTTGAATATACCAATGCCACACAAGTGTTTGCCGCTTATGAGGAAGATGAACTTCTTGGTGTTCTTATTGTGGATATGAGAAATGAGCCAAAACCTTATAAGTCCTTTTGGAAAAGTGTATATGTTAAATTTGTGGATATTATTCAAAACCTGTTTTTTGGCGGTGGTGTTATGCCATATAATGAAGCTAACAAAGCAATGTATGAAAAATATATAGAGCAGTACAAACCCGATGGGGAAATTCGTTTCTTGGCTGCTAATCCCAACAGTAAGGTTAAAGGTATTGGCACATTTTTGCTGAATGAACTTGGAAAAATAAAACAAGGCAAAGAAATATATCTTTACACCGATACAAACTGTACCTATCAGTTTTATGAGCGTCGTGGATTTGAGCGAATAGGTGAGCAGAATGTTGTTCTTGAATTACAGGATAATGTTGAATTTAAAAGTTTAATGTACAGAAAGAAACTATAACAATAATCAAATCCCAGTTTATAAATCAAAATAATATTAATGGTACATATCCGATCGTTTAGATTATTAATTTAATCTTAACGGTTGGCTTTTGTGGCTCTATGTCAAATGTTGGAGTTCTCACCCTAACATTTATTATAGAGCCTATTATTGTTTTAAAGCCATATGTAATCTTAATTTATATTGTTTAATAGCACTTATTCGTCAATGCGATAAATTACAGGTGGTATATTTATGTAAAATGTAGAAATATATTTATTTGGTAAAAAGCTATTGAAGATTTAGTGGTGAAATGGTAAAATTACCTTGTATTATTACACTTTAAGGAGAAATGAAATGAAAAAATTACTTGCAATTCTGCTTGTTTTATCAACCCTTGCAACATCCCTAATGCTTAGTGGTTGCTCAAAGACAACAGAGGATCTTATTGAAAATGCAAAAATAGACCTTCCAGACGATAAGTACAACAATTATTATCAAATTTGGGTAGGTTCTTTTTGCGACTCTAATGATGACGGTGTTGGTGACCTACAGGGTATTATCAGCAAACTTGACTACATTGATGATGAACTTGGTTTTACAGGTATTTGGCTCAGCCCTTGTATGCCTTCTCCATCCTACCATAAGTACGATGTTGAGGATTACAAAAATATCGACCCTGCCTTTGGTACTCTTGATGACTTTGACCAGCTTATTGCTGAATGTGACAAGCGTGATATTGATGTTATTATCGACTTTGTACCTAACCACTGTTCATTTAACCACCCACTTTTCCAAAAGGCTCTTCGTGAAGCTGAAAAGGGCGATTTTGACCACACAGCAAAGTACTTCTGCATTGCAAAGGCAGAGGATATTGATGAAAGTGGATACAACCCTGACCCTGTTGATGAAAGCATTGTTTATGAGAGTAATTTCTCTGACCAGATGCCAGAGTGGAACTATGACTATGAGGGTACAAGAAAGCTTATGGCAGAATATGCAAAGTTTTGGATTGACAGAGGTGTTGCAGGATTCCGTCTTGATGCTGTAAGATACCTCTACTATAATGACCCTGAGCGTAGCGCAGAGGCTCTTAAGGAATTTTATGATACTTGCAAGTCCTACAAGGAAGATATTTATATGGTAGGTGAGGACTGGACAGGTGATATGACCGAAATCACAACTATGTATGGCTGTGGTATTGACAGTTTGTTCTCATTCCCATTTGGCGATACTTCTGGTAAGTTTATTGTTGACACTATTTCTGGTGCAGTAAATGACCTTGCAACCTCTCTTATTAGCTATGAGCAGAGAACAAAAGAGGTGAACGAGGATATTATTAACGCATATTTCCTCACTAACCACGATATGAACCGTTGTGCTGATGTTCTTCCAGAGCTTTATCAGAAGAAGATGGCAGCTGCTGCTTATCTTATGGCTCCTGGCAACACCTTCACATACTATGGTGAGGAGCTTGGTATGGAAACCTATGACGAGGGTAACGACCCTGCAAAGCGTACTGCTATGATTTGGGATAGCGATAATCTTCCTGAAAAGGTTACTTATTGTGGTATTGACTATGTTGTTGACTATACTGACGGTGGTGGAGTTAAGCAACAGCAGGAAAATAAGGATAGCCTCCTTAACTTCTATAAAGAATGTCTGAAAATCCGTAACACTTGCCCAGGTATTGCAAGAGGCGAAATTTCCGAAATGCCTGCAGATTTTGTTACTCCTGATGGTGTAGGTGGATACTACCTTACATACAAGGATGATAAGTATCTTGTTATGCACAATTTAGGTGAAGAAAATCAGACCTTTGAAATTACAGAAAATTTGATGGATGATTATATGATTTCTGGTATGCTGTCAGCAAAGGAAGGAAAAATCACTATTGAGGGTGATAACATCACAATGCCTGCTTACAGCACAGTTGTACTTCATTCTTCAAAATAATTATTTCTACCGATAAAACAACTAATTTAAGGAAAGCTCTCGACTTTGGGAGCTTTCTTTTTTATTTCTACAAAGAAAAATAAAACAATCAAAAATCATACATTCACTTTGCGACAAAACCGAAAAGCTACTTTGACTATAATAATTACACAAGGAAAAATATGCAAAATCCCATATATTTATAACAGGAAGTGTAAAGATTATGACGGCAGTAAGAAAAATATTAAGGTCAAGATTACAGGAGCTTAGGGAGGGCAGTGGTGGACGGAGCTTTGCTTTTCAACTGATTTATTTCCTCTTTGGAACGGTAATTTCTAACGGTGGAGTGTTTGGTGAGTTATCTCCCTTTGGAGCATCTCTTGTATCAGCTGTACCTTATAGGTACTTAATGGCATCTGTTCTTGGTACGATTTTTGGTTACATTATTTTGGATGCTACAACCTGCTTTCGCTATATAGCCATTGTGGTAGCTATTGCTGGTATTCGTTTTGTGGTAAAGGATATTAAAAATATTAGGAAAAGTATGATTTATCCTCCTATGGTGGCGTTCCTGCCTGTGTTTGCCACAGGAATTGCCCTTTTGTTTTCCGACTCATCAAAAATAAACACCTTTGCTCTCTGCACAATAGAGGCTGTTATTTCGGCATCAGGTGCTTTCTTCCTTGATAGGGCAATATGCCTTTGCTCATCAAGAAGAAATTTAACCTCCTTTAATCAGCAGGAGCTTTCCTGTCTTGTAATGTCAGGATGTATTCTGCTCCTTGCCCTTAACACACTTAGTATTGGTAGCTTTTCTCTTGGCAGAACCTTGGCTGTTGTAGTAATTCTCCTTTGTGGTAAGTATGGTGGTGTGACAGGTGGCGCTATTGGTGGAATTTCCACAGGCGTTGTGTTCTCGTTAAGCTCCGTTTCCTATAGCTTTCTCTGTGGTGGCTTTGGCTTTGGTGGACTTATGGCAGGGCTATTCTCTGTAACAGGCAAGGTGGGAACTGCCCTTTCTTTCCTTTTATCGGATATAATAATGTCCTTTTCAACAGGTAATCCAGAGATTATCTTCCCTTTGGCAGTTGAGGGTATATTCGGAACAGGAGTTTTCCTTATGATTCCCAAAACTGCAGGGAACTACATTGGTGCATTGTTTGCCCCAGTAGATGATGTGAATAGTGGTATAGCCCTAAAGGAAAATGTGGTTATGCGACTTAACTTTACATCAAAGGCTCTAAAGGATGTTTCCTCCTGCGTCACAAGAGTGTCTGACAAAATGAAGGATATGTGTGTTGACTCCTTTCCTGCTGTTTATGCCAACACAAAGGCAAGTGTTTGCAGTAGCTGTGGTATGAGGGTTTTCTGTTGGGAAAAAGAAAAGCCTATTACCGAGGATGATTTTGACAGACTGACAGAAACTCTTAAGAGGAATCACCACATCACTCCTGATGATATTGACGGCCTGTTTATTAAAAAATGTTGTCGCAGAAATGAACTCTCAAGAGCAATAAACAACTACTACCATTCCTACCTTATGAGCCTTGAAAGTATGCGTAGAATAAGTTCTATTCGCAGTGGCTTGGCAGGGCAATTTGGTGGACTTTCCGACATACTGACGGATATGGCAGAGGAGTTTTCTCAAACTGATGTGTGCGACCTTGACAGTAGTGAAAGAATTTCCCATATGCTAAGGCAACACAGCCTTATTCCTGTGCTGTGTAACTGTAGAATAAGTGACAGCCAAATGACTGTGGAAATTGAGCTTTCTGACAGGAGCAGAGGTTCAATTAAGAAGTCGGTTTTGCAAAAAGAGGTGGAAAAGTGCTGTGGCAGGAGCTTTTTACAGCCTGTAATTACTGTTGCTCAGGATAGAGTTAGGATTGTTCTAAATGAGCGACCACTGTTTGAAATTGAGGTTGGTTCATATCAGCATATAGCCGACAATGGCAAGCTATGTGGAGATAGCCTTAGCTGTTTTAATGACGGAAAGGGGAACTTTGTTGCCCTTATAAGTGACGGTATGGGAACAGGAGGCAGAGCTGCCGTTGATTCAATGATGGCAGTTAATCTTATGGAAAAGCTGGTGAAATCCGGACTTTCCTTTGATTGTGCCCTAAATATGACTAACTCTGCACTAATGGTAAAAAGTGAGGAGGAGAGCCTTGCAACTGTTGATGTTTCTCTTATAAATCTGTTTACAGGTAAGACGGATATTCTAAAGGCAGGAGCTCCCTATACATACATCAAAAAAAGAGGCAAGGTAATGAGAAAGGAAATTCCATCAATACCTGCCGGAATATTAAATGAGGTGTATTTTACTAAGGAGCGAATGTCGCTTTGTGGAGAGGATATGATTATTATGCTAAGTGACGGTGCAGTTATGGGTGACGACAGGTGGCTGTTGAGCCTTATAAAAAGCTGGAGCAAAGGTAGCTGTCAGGATTTAGCCCAAGCTGTTGTTGAGGAGGCTATAAGGCAAAATGAGGGAATGAAGGATGATGATATTACTGTACTTGCAATAAAGCTTAAGGATAACTAAAAATAAAAACCTGAGCTAAAAATATAGCTCAGGTTAATACTTTAAAGTTTTTCTTTTATCAGTCTGTATATATTCTGACTACTGTGATTTTTCTTGAAGGTACGAATATTATTCTTCATTGATGTAAGGGCAACAGTATCCATAACAAGGTTGTTGATTTGGTTGGCACATTCCTTGCCATCCTTGAGAATAACAGCAAGTTGATGCCTTTCCAAATAGTCGCAATTATCCTTTTCCTGTCCGTCATAGGAACGGAAAATAGCCATTGGCAGCTCCTTGGCAAGTGCCTCTGACACTGTAAGTCCACCTGGCTTTGTGACAATAACATCACTTGCACTCATATAGTTTTCAATATCTTCAACAAAGAAGCATAGCTTTGTTGGTAGTGTTATTTTGACTTTATTGCCCTGCTTATCCTGTATGTAACCATTTTTAATTGCTGTCTGGAACTTCTCAAATAGCTTTTCGTTCCTACCTGTTACCACAATAACCTGGTAGTCAGCAGGATATTTATTCATATTTGCAAAAATATCAAGAATATTTGTAACACCAAAGGAGCCAGCCATTACAAGAACTGTTTTTTTGTATGGACTTAACCCAAGGTTTTCCCTTATAGGGATAGGGTCCAGAATTTCATAAAACTTCTCGTAAATTGGTATTCCCAATGGGTATATGATTGAGCCATCTACATTATACTGTTCCCTAAGCTGATGCACCATATCATCATTTGCCACAATGTAGGCATCTACATTGTCACGGATATATGCAGCGTGAGGTGCAAAATCAGTTATAATGTTTATAGTTAGGGCATTAAGCCTGTTTTTTTCTTTAAGAGAGGAAACCAAATCACCACAAAAGGCGTGACAGGAAACAACGCAGTCAGGTTGAAATTCATCAGTAAGCTTTTGTAGCTTTCCAGAATAGAATTTTGCAATTCCGTGTATGCATTTATCAAGGAATGATACCTTGTCAGCAGAGTTATATACCTTGCCATAAAGCCTTGGTGCTTTGGTTGCAAAGAACATATATGATTTAGTTACTATAAAATGTATAAATTTTGAGGAGTACATAAGAGCATCCTCAATCATAACTTCGTTTTCTTTATCCTGTTCAATTGTTTCTTTCAGAGCAAGAGATGCCCTGTGATGACCTCCACCGGTGTCAGTCAGTAATATCAGAACTTTCATATTATCACCACACATATACAACAATTATATATAATTTATCGCTATTTTTCAAGTAAACTACAATAATGATACTTCTTTTCTATGAAGAAAATTGTCTTTATATGTAAGTTATATAAATTCGCAACTTTAATATACTTTAAGTTTGGTGCTAATTAGAATGTGGGTTACAAAGTTGTTACTTTATTTTTTTTTGCTGTTGTAGTAATATATAAAGTAGGTTTTCTATAATGTATTCTGAATGCTCTAAGAAAGGAGTTGTTAATATGGCAAAGGATTATGAGGAGTTGGGTTATCTTAAGGATTTAAGTGACCCGGAGGGAGAGAATTATGTTCCTGCCGATTACAACACTCAGGATATGCGTAATATAAATGAAAAGGTTAATCGTATTCTTTACGGTGACGATTCTTCTATAAAGAAGTCTGATGATAAGGTGGATATTACAAAACAGGCTCCTGCCCCATATATTCCACCAATAGGAACAAATGAAATTCACTCCTATTCCACTCCGGAGCTTCGCAAGGCTGCCGAGGAGGAGGCAAAGGATTTTGTTCTTAGTGTGAATGAAAATTACTATGATTCAAATAATGAGGAAAAAAAGTCAGAGTCAGAGAATTCACCTAAAGAGAAAAAACCTCTGAAAAAGAAGATTACCATTATTTCCATAGTTGTATCTGCAATTATTGTTTGCGTGGTGCTTTTCCTTGTGGTACAGGCAGTTGTTATGCCAAAAAGTAGCCTTCTTTCTGAAATGGGGGTTATTGAAAAAGATGCTGAACCTGTTGTTATTGTCAATAAAAGTGGGGAATTCATCTTTGCAAAGGGCTGTAAGGTGTCTGATGTTGACATTAGTGGTATGACAGTTGATGAGGCTAAAACTGCTCTTAAGGAAAAGGAGCTTGACGCTCGTCCTAAAATGGAAATTAAGGTAACTGTTGACGGTGACGAAAAGACCTATACAGAGGATAATTTTACCTTTACATATGATACAGATGAACTTCTTAATGCTGAAAAGGAATTTTCAGAAAAGCTCTCTAAGGGAACAACTTTTCCTGTTAAGGAAGATAGTAACGGGGAAGAATATATACCAGAGGGTATTAAGGAAATTTCTGCTGAAATAAATGAAAGCTCTGTTGAAAAGCTTGTTGAAAAAATTGACAAGAAGTATGATGTTAAGTCAAGGGATGCAAGAGTTAAGAAGTTTGACCCTGACAAGGAGGATATGTTCACCTTTACAGAGGGTAAGTCTGGTAAAGATTTGGACAAAGACACCCTTAAAACTAAGTTTGATGAAATAATTTCCTCTGGTAACTATGTTGGAGAAATTTCTCTAAAAACAAAGATTGTTAAGCCAAAGGTTACAGTGTCCTTCCTTAAAGAGAATATGGTTCTCCTTGCTGAATGGACAACAGTTTCAACTAACGATGCAAACGGAAATCAGAATATGGATGTTTCCCTAAAGGCCTGTGACGGAAGTGTTATTGAGCCTGGTGATGTTTGGTCCTTTAATGAGTGTACCGGCGACAGTAACCAAACCTCTAACGGCTATGCTCCTGCCGGTGTTATTGTAAACGGTAGCTATACCGACGGTGTTGGTGGTGGTATTTGTCAGTCAAGTACTACAATTTACAATGCTGCTGTAAGAAGTAACCTTGGTATTTATGAAAGACACAATCACACATATCCATCAGTTTATGCTACCAGTGGTTTTGACGCAGCTATTGATTATGGAAACTTTGACCTTAAACTACAGAACAATTCAAAGTATCAGGTTTTCCTTAACTGCTATATGACTGACAAAACTCTTTATGCAAGGTTCTATGGCATTAAGAGTGACGGTTACGATTATATTGATACAGAGAGCGAAAACTACGAAATTGGTTCATCATACTATAGAGCCCGTTCCTACAGAATTTATAAGGATAAGAATGGCAAGGAAATTGACAGAGAAGAATTGCCTGAATCCTCCTATAGCCTACAGAATGGACACTCAGTACAAACTCCAGATAACGGCAATTCAACCTATTTGAGAAACAAAAAGGTTTATTCCAATGGCGAGGTTGTTGAGATTAAAAAAGAAGAACCAACAACAGAGCCTAAGCCTGTGCCGATAAAGCCTGTTGTTGTAGAAACAAACCCTCCTGAAACAGAAGCTGAGGAAACTGAACCAGAACAGACTAAGCCTGTGCAGACTGAACCAAAACCGACTAAACAGGAACAGACCAAGCCTGTGCAGACTAAGCCAGAACAGACTAAAACGGAAGAAACCAAGCCTACCCAAGCAGAAGCTACACAGACAAAACCTGTAGAGGAAGAAACTGTTGCAACAGAATAATAGTATAACTTACCCCTTTGTACACATAATAGGTGCAAAGGGGTTTTGTTTATGATAAAAAGAATTGGTGCATATACAATGAAATTTTGTGAGCCACCTGTAATAACAGGTTATGGCTCTGTTGCAGGGAAAAAGGAATCAGAAGGCCCTTTGGGAAAATATTTTAAGAAGATAATCTACGATTCAAGGGCAGGGCAGAAAACCTGGGAACAGGCAGAGGCTAAATTCCAGCAGGAGGCTTTTTTACAAGCTATGACTATGAGTGGCAACAAGCCAGAAGATATTGACTTTGTGTTTGCAGGGGACCTTCTTAATCAGCTCATTAGTTCAAGCTACTCAATGAAGGTATTTAATATTCCTTATCTTGGTCAGTATGGTGCTTGTTCCACTATGGCACAGGGAATAATTATGGCATCAATGGCTGTTGCAGGTGGTGGAGCAAATCAGGCTGGGGCAGTTACATCTTCTCATTTCTGCACGGCAGAAAGACAATATCGCTATCCTCTTGAATATGGTGGAGTTCGCCCTCAAACTGCCCAATGGACTGTGACAGGGTCAGGTAGTGTTATTGTCAGCGATAGAGGAAAGGGCGTTGAGGTGTGCCACAGCGTTGTTGGGAAAATTGTGGATAAGGGTGTTACGGATATTAACAATATGGGGGCTGCTATGGCTCCGGCTGCTATGGATACTCTTAAAACCTTTTTTAAGGATACCAAAACAAATGCTGATGACTATGATAGAATATTTACAGGAGATTTAGGTCAGGTAGGGGCAGAAATTCTCTGTGAGTTAATGGAAAATGAGGGCTACAGTATAGAGAGGAATTACAGCGACTGTGGTCTTATGATTTTTGACAGAGAAAGTCAGGATGTACACGCAGGAGGTTCAGGCTGTGGCTGTGGTGCGTCAGTACTTTGCAGTAAAATTCTTGGAGATATGGAAAGTAAGGCTCTGAATAACATTCTCTTTATTGCCACAGGTGCTTTAATGAGCCCCACTGCAAATCAGCAGGGGGAGAGTATCCCCTCGGTTGCTCACCTTGTTCATTTGAAAAATCAATAAATATCCAACAAAAGAACCTTATGAAAACAGAGGCTTTTGTTGTTTATGGTAGAAAAATAAAAATTTGTAATAAATTTCTGTAACCTTGTTGACAGTTCACATAATACAAATTGTAATATTTTTATGTGAATAACTATGAGGAAAATGTGAATGTGGAAAAGTGATTTAAGTTTTTCACATTAAAAACTCAAGTTTTTTCAATGAATACAAGGAGGTTATTCTCATATTTCACATAGTTTTCCACATAAATTATGTCAATAAAGAACTTTACAAACTGTATAATTCTTGATTATAATTATTACAAAGAATTTTCAATTTTGTAATTCTTTTAGAGAAGTATTCCATTTTTTCCTGTATAGCACAAATAAAATATGCCTAAAATACCCTTGAAAGGTGGATTTTTATGCTAAGAGGTATTAACAGACAGGTTATTGAGGTTACGGAAACAAATAACCTATACTACGAAAAAGCTCTCCTTGTAATTCGTCCAGAATACACAGGGGCCCAGAGAAGTGTCCTTGAAAAAGAGGCAAGGCATATGCTGAAAAATATGAAGCCACCCTCTGCCATAAAAGTAAGGTCAAAGGTGTTTTACTGGGGACTCCGTCTTGGGGTTTCTGCTGTTATTGGTGGCGTTCTTTCTTACCTGCTTATGACATTTTTATAAATTCCCCTCATATAATTGTAACGAAAAATATAAGGGAGGTCTTAGTATCAAATTTTTCAGAAATTTAGAAATTGTAGGGGTGTTCTTTGTTTCTGGGCTTGCCACGCTTCTGCATTTCATCTATGACTTAACAGATGGAAGTGTGTTTGCTGTGCTGTTTGGTGCAGTAAATGAGTCTGTGTGGGAGAACACAAAAATTTTCCTTGTTGCCTACTGTGTGTGGGCTGTGGTGGAGTTGCTTGTTTCCAAAGCACCTTTTAAACGATTTGTTATTGGAAAGGTTATTGGAATATACTTCCTTGCAGGGTACATTATTTTACTTCACTACTTCTATGTGCTTTTTACAGGAAAGAGTATAATGGCTGTAGATATTACCCTTGGTTTTACCTCGGTTATTCTTGCCCATATTATTTCCTACAAAATTGTGTCAGGTAGGGCAAAGGTGGAAAGCTACTTTGTTCCGTCGCTATTTTTACTTGCACTATTTTTTGTAGCTATTTTTTCCTTTACAGCCTTTCCACCACACCTTGAGCTGTTTAGGGACGAAAACACAGGATTTTACGGTGTTGTGCCAGACTACATCGACAAAGGTGAGGCCTATCTTTCTGCCAATATGAAGTGGAAACTTGATAAATAAAATACAAATATTTCTCTATAATACTTTTAATAAAAATCCTTTTGTGCTATAATGGTTACAATTATAATGTATAACTATAGCCAAAAGGAATTTTTTATGGATAGAAAAGATTTTAACAAGAAAAATAATGCAGAAAATACCGAAAGAAATGACATTATTGCAGGGCGAAATCCTGTTATGGAGGCTGTCCGTAGTGGCCGAGCCATTGAGTCAATTCTTGTAGCAAGGGGAGAGCGTAACGGCTCTGTTGTCGCCATTATTGCCAAGGCAAAGCAGAAGAACATTCCTGTTAAGGAGGTTGACCTGAAAAAGCTTGACTTTCTTGCAAGAGGCGTGAACCACCAGGGCATTATTGCCCAATGTGCAGTTAAGGAGTATAGCACCCTTGATGATGTGTTTAGCAGGGCAGAGGAAAAAGGGGAAAGTCCCTTTATTGTTGTCCTTGACAGAATTGAGGACCCACACAATTTAGGTGCAATTATCCGTACTGCTGAATGTGCAGGAGTTCACGGAGTAATTATTCCCGAAAGAAGAAGTGCAGGACTTTCCTACACCGTTGACAAAACCTCGGCAGGGGCTCTTGAATATATGCCTGTGGTAAGGGTGAAGAATATTTCTACCACTCTACAGCTCCTTAAGAAAAGAGGAGTTTGGGTTTACGGCGCAGATATGGACGGCGAAAACTATAAGGATGTTAATTTTGATGGTGCTGTTGCCCTTGTAATTGGAAATGAGGGCAAGGGTATCGGCTCCCTTGTGGCAAGGGATTGCGATGTTATTGTTTCTCTGCCAATGAAAGGGAAGATAAATTCCCTTAATGCCTCTGTTGCAGGAGGAATTTTGATGTATGAAATTGCAAGTAAAAGGTAAGAAGAAGTATGGAATTTAATAAAAGTGACCTACTAAATAAATTAAAGAGGAAGAAGCCAGAGCCGACTCTCCCTGTAGTGGAGTTTGAAACTGCTCCTACAGAAAATAAGGACGATTTTGACATAAAGTCAATGTTCTTTACCTCTGCACCTGATGAAATTGAACCTGACAGTAATGTTATTGTTGGGGAAAAAACAGGCACAACAATGGCTGCCGAGGTTATGATGGGACGACAGGGTGACGAAAACGGCAAGGTTCTTGAAGATGAAAAAAATTTGCCAAGGTATAGTGCTGACACCTTCTCTCCACCTGAACCAATGGAGGATGTTGAGTTTAATTCCACTATTCCTGATGGTGCAAGGGTGTCTGACGAAGTCATTGACAAAGTTCCTCAGTTTGACATTAAACCCATTGAAATTACGGATATTGATACTATTGACATTGATATTCCTGATGTTGGGGAAGAAAGTAGCGATGTAGGCTTTGCCCTTGAGCAAGAGGAATTTGACGAGGAAAAATATAAGCAGGAAAGTCTTGATGAACTGATTAAGAGAGAAAATTTGCCTCCACTCCCTGTACATAAGGAGGATGAGGAAATTGATGAATATCAGTTTGAAAAGCTTTTTGGAAAGCAAAATCCTGTTCCAAAGGGTACAACTCAAGTGTCAAAAGTGCCTGTATATACCCCAGATGATGAGTATGAAAAGCTAAGCGTCAATGTTGGCAAGTTCTCAGTAGTGGTAAGACAGGAGTACGAGGAGTATCTGAAAAGCAAAAATCCAGAGATTTCTGCCACCTACAGACCAACGGAAACTGTTGTTACAGAGGAAATACATACAGAGAAAAAAAGCTTTCTAAATACAGTTATGGACTACCTGTCAGGAAATAGTGAGGCTGATAATCAGCCAAAGACCACAACTGAAAAGGTTGTAACTGTGGACGATTATGACAGTGTTGACGATGTTGAGGGTGTTGCACAGGAATTAAAAGAAAACAAAAGTAAGCTCCGTTTCCAGAGCTTTGCCCTTGGTGTTTTGACAGCTATTTCATTTGTAATGATGATAATACAGAGGGTACTTCCAAATTCTCTTGGAGCAGATAATTTGGCAGGGTCTTTGATATATAGCGTTATGAACCTTATTGTTTTAGGTGCGTCAGGGTTTGTTTTCAGAGTTGCCTTTAAAAATGGTATTGCCCCATTAAAGAAGTTCAAAGGCAATTCCGATACGGCTGTTTCCGTTGCCCTTATTGGTGCAGGAATTGCCGGTATTACAGGAATGTTTGTAAGTCAGGACTTCTTTGCAGGAGAATTCAGCTACTACACAATTATTGTTTTACTTGGTATGCTTTGTAATGTAGTAGGTAAGCTGATGATGGTGGAAAGAGTTGAAAAGAACTTTAAGTTTATAGTACAGAGTAAAAATCTGAAGTCGGCAAAAATCTATACAGATGAAAGTATAGCCTCAAAAATGATGAGTGGTACTGTTGTTGACAAGCCAATTATTACCTATCAGCACAAAACAGGCTTTCTCACCAACTTTCTACAGCTTTCCTATGCTCCGGATATGTCAGAGGAGGTTTCTGGCAAAATTGCACCATACACTACTGTTTGTGCCCTCCTTGTTGCCTTGATATATGGAATTATGGAGAAAACCTTAGTTGGAGCAGTATCTGCCCTTTCACTAATAACAGCAGTAAGTGTGCCTATTTGCGTTCTTATGGCAGTTAATTTGCCACTAAAGAGCCTTTGCAAAAGGCTTGTACGCAGAGGTTCTATGCTAAGTGGCTATCTTGGTGTTAAACAGTTCTGCGATACCTCTGCAATTATGGTAGATGCAAGTGAGCTTTACCCAGAGGGTTCAGTTATTCTCAATAATATTCAGGCTTTTGACGAAAGTAAGCTTGACCTTTCCTGTGCAGCAGCTGCTGCAGTGCTAAGAGAGGTAAACAGCCCTCTTGCGCCTGTGTTTGACGACGCCTTGCAGGAAAGCAGAATGGTTCTTCCTGATGTTGAATCCGTTATGTACGAGGACCAGCTTGGACTTGTTGGCTGGGTTAACGGCGACAGAATTTTGGTGGGCAACAGGGACTTAATGAATAAGTACAGCATTAAAGTTCCAAAGGAAAACTATGAGGAAAAGTACCACAAACAGCACAAGCAGATTACCTTTATTGCCTATTCAGGTAGGCTCACAGCTATGCTGATTACCACTTATAGACCAAGTGTTGAAATAGCTAAGGAGCTACAAAGGGCAGAGTACAACGGAATTAGCCTACTTATTAGCACAAGTGATTGTAATATCACCTCAGAGCAGATTTCAGAGGACTTCGGTGTGTTCTACAGAAGTGTTAAGGTTCTTCCAACAGGACTTGGAAATGTGTGTAAGGAGGTTTCCTCTGTCTATACAGAAAAGTCAAGGGCGTACCTTGCAACAAGAGGTCGCTTTACACAAATGGCAAGGGCAATTTCAGGCTGTGTTCAGCTCCGTTCCAACATAAACCTTGCTGTGATTATTCAGCTTATTGGCATTATTTTGGGTATCCTCATTATGGCTACCATAACACTTTACGGAGGAACATCAGTAATTGGTACTGTTGAAATGCTCCTTTATACAGTGTTCTGGGCTCTTGCCACAATGATTGCCCCATCTATAAAACGACCTTAGGAGGAAAAACTATGTTAATTGCACCATCACTACTTTCCTGTGATTTTTCAAAAATGGGAGAGGAAATTAAAAGAATGGATAAGGCAGGAGCAGACTTTATGCACCTTGATGTAATGGACGGACATTTTGTTCCCAACATTACCTTTGGCGCACCTGTTATTAAGTGTGTTCGTAAATATACAGACAAGCCTTTTGATGTTCACCTGATGATTTCAGAGCCACTAAAATATATTGACGATTTTGCAGACGCAGGAGCTGACATTATCACATTCCATATTGAAAGTGACAGCCCTGTTAAGGAAACTATTGAGAAAATCAAAAGTAGAGGAGTTAAGGCAGGTGTTGTTGTAAAGCCAAAGACACCTGCAAGTGCAGTTCTTCCATACCTTGCTGATGTTGATATGGTGCTTGTTATGACAGTTGAGCCTGGCTTTGGTGGTCAGTCCTTTATGGCTGATATGATGCCAAAGGTGGCAGAAATTCGCAAGGAAGCAGACAAGGTGAATCCTGATATGCTGTTGCAGGTTGACGGTGGCGTCAGCGCTGATACAATAGAGCAGGTTTACAGAGCAGGAGCAAATGTAGCTGTTGCCGGTACTGCTGTGTTTAAGGCAGAGTTCCCAGACAAGGCTATTGAGGAGCTTAAGGCTCTTTGCAAGTAAAGGAGCTACCAATAAATTCTACGGAATTTCTTTCGGTAAGGACAAAGCCATATTCCTGTAATATGCCTTTCATTCTATGACCTTTCTTTATTACTCTGCCATATTCTGATAGAGTAACCTTAGCAGATTTTCCTATTACAGAATTTCTGAATACAAGGTAGTACAAATCATTCATAATGTATGTACTATTGTCAGGTAGTGGAGAGTTTTGCCTGTATAGGGCAGTGATACAGCCTGTAAAGTCATCAAGGCTGTTAAAGGAATATACGGCGCAGTCACCCTTTTTCTTGATTTTGTACCGTTTGGGCATAGCTTTGATTGTCAGCAGGAACACTTCCCCTTTTACAGTTTCTACTCCCTCCAGAAGAAAGGCACAGTTTTTGGTGTCTATAGTTACTTCTGAAAGGGCCATACTAAGTATATGGTAGGCAAGCTCCCTTTTGGAAGTTGTTGGAATTTCCTCCTTTGCCATTTCCACCATAAAAGTGGTAGCATTTATTTTTGTTATTGTCATAGGGTATAACCTCCTGTTATCATACTATGCTAAACAGGATTATGTATCAACTAAAAAATCTTCCCTGTGAATAAACCTACAAAAAATTTATATAAAATTTTACAAATGAAAGGATGATAACTATGCCTCAGTGGCTAAAAAATGCAGTATTTTATGAAATTTACCCTCAGTCCTTTAACGATACCAACGGTGACGGTATAGGTGATATACAGGGTATTATTGAAAAGCTTGACTATGTTAATGGCCTTGGATGCGACAGCATTTGGCTGAATCCAATATATGATTCACCTTTTATGGATGCAGGATATGATGTTAGGGATTACTACAAGGTTGCCCCTCGTTATGGTACAAATGATGACCTTGTAAGGCTCTTTGATGAGGCTCACAAAAGGGATATGCACATTCTCCTTGACCTTGTTCCAGGACATACAAGCGAACAGCACCCATGGTTTTTAGAGGCAAAAAAAGCTGAAAAAAATCAGTATTCCGATAGATACATCTTTACAAAGTCAGTTTGGGATGCTCCACCTGAATACAGAATGATGTGTGGCATTTGTCAGCGTGACGGTAACTATATGGTTAACTACTTTAGTAGTCAGCCTGCCCTTAACTATGGTTTCTACAAAATTGACCACCCTGAATGGCAGTTGCCTTGTGACAGCCCAGAGGCAAAGGCTACAGCAGAGGAAATTAAGAATATTATGAGATTTTGGCTTGACAAGGGCGCAGACGGCTTTAGAGTTGATATGGCTGACTCCCTTGTTAAGAATGATGATGATAAAATTGCAACTGCAAAAATTTGGAAGGACATTCGTGAAATGCTGGATAAGGAATATCCAAATGCAGCTATGGTTTCTGAATGGTGTAACCCTGTTTCTTCAATTAACAATGGTGGCTTCCATATGGACTTTTACCTTGACCATTACGGAAATGGCTATTCAAGGCTTTTCCGTTATGAGGAGGATGGAGAAAATAAGGCTTTCTTCCACAAGAACGGCAAGGGCGACATTACAGCATTTTTGGAGGAGTATATTCCTAACCTTGAAAAGACAAATAAAAACGGTTACATCTCCTTTATGACAAATAACCACGATATGCCTCGTATGACACGCTATGCAGATAAGGAAACTATAAAGCTTGCCTACGCAACAATGTTTACTTTGCCTGGTGTACCTTTCCTCTACTATGGTGATGAAATTGGTATGGCATATCAGAGCGACCTTGTTTCAAAGGAAGGTGGTTTCTCACGAACAGGCTCAAGAACACCAATGCAGTGGGACAGCAGTAAGAACCTTGGCTTTTCTACAGCTGATGAGTGTTATCTACCTGTTGAAACAGGAGAAAATGCTCCAACTGTTGAAAATCAGATGAATGACCCCGACTCAATTTACAAGGTGGTTACTGATGTAATTGCCCTGCGTAAGTCTATTCCTGACCTTGGAAATGACGGTACAATCGACATTGTGTATGCAAGAAAGAACTCTTATCCATTTGTGTTTAAGAGAGGAAGCTATGTTATTTCCGTCAATCCATCAGGAAGTGACGAAACAATACCATTTGACTTTGAGGTTAAGGAAACAGTTTATAGCCTTGGTGAAACAGAGGTTAAAAACGGAAAGCTAACAGCAAAGGCATCTTCATTTGTTATTTATAAGGTATAAAAAATTCCCGACAATGCAAATTGTCGGGATTTTTATGTTCAGTTATTATTTAATATATCCGATTTTCTTCATAGCCTTATCAAGTGTTCTCTGGCTAAAGTTCTGGGCAAATTCTCCTGCCTTTTTCCAGGTTGCCTCCATATAGGCTCTGTCCTTGATAATTCTTGCATATTCCTCTTGAACAGGACGGAGATGCTCAACAACAGCCTCGCCAACAGCAGTTTTAAAGTCGCCATAGCCCTTACCTGCAAAGTCCTTTTCAATCTGTTCCATTGTAAGTCCTGTAACAGCACCATAAATTGTCATAAGATTGCTGATACCAGCCTTGTTTTCTGTGTCAAAGCGAACCTCTGCATCGTTGTCTGTAATGGCTCTCTTGAACTTCTTGAGAATAACCTCTGGTTTGTCAAGAACATAAACACAGCCGTTTACATTTTCGTCACTCTTACTCATTTTGCTTGTTGGTGTCTGTAGTGACATAACCCTTGCACCATTCTTTGGAATAAAGCCCTCTGGGATTTTAAACACGTTTCCGTACAAACCATTAAAACGGGTTGCAATATCCCTTGTAATTTCAAGATGTTGCATCTGGTCAGCACCAACAGGCACTTTGTCAGCCTGATAAAGTAAAATATCAGCAGCCATAAGTGCAGGATAGGTGAACAGACCTGCGTTGATATTGTCTGCGTGCTTGCGACTTTTGTCCTTGAACTGTGTCATTCTTGAAAGCTCGCCAAACTGTGTGTAGCAGTTTAGAATCCAAGCAAGCTGTGCGTGGGTGGTTACATGGCTTTGAATGAAGAATACGCTTTTTTCAGGGTCAACACCACAGGCAAGTAACAATGCGTACATATCGAGAATATTCTTCCTCATCTCCTGTGGGTTCTGCCTTACTGTAATTGTGTGTAAATCAGCCAATGCGTAAAAGCAGAAGTATTCGTCCTGCATTTTTACCCAGTTCTTAATAGCACCAAGATAGTTGCCTAAAGTCATTGAGCCACTTGGCTGAATTGCACTTAAAACGATTGGTTTTTTCTCTCCCATTTTTCTTACCTCATTTATATTATTTGATATATTTCTTTGCTGTTTCAGCTAATAATTCTATTCCTCTTTTTAACTGCTCATCAGTAGGAGTGGAGAAATTAACTCTAAAGGTGTGGCACTCCTGTGTTTCATCAGTTAGAAATGCGTTGCCAGGCACAACACAAACCTTGTTAAGCACAGCATCCTTGCAGAATGTTGGCATATCAACATAGCTTGGAAGTGTACACATTGTAAACAGACCACCTGTAATTGGTGAATAAGTAATGCCAAGTGGCACAAGGTATTCATCCATAAGGTCCATCATATACTGTGCCTTTTTGCTGTATATCTGCCTTAATTTTTCAAGATGCCCCTGAAAATCATACTTTGTCATAAGCTCGTTGCATATCATCTGTGACCATACATTGGTGTGTACATCGTTGCCCTGCTTGCAAACCACCATTTTCTGGAAAATCGGCTTTGGTGCAATAGTGTAAGCCACACGAATACCAGGGGATACCACCTTGCTCATAGAACCTGCATAAATTACAATTCCCTCTGTGTCAAAGCTTTTAATTGAAGGAACAGCCTCCCCAGAGTAACGCAGGTCACCATATGGGTTGTCCTCCAAAATAAGTACCTGATATTTTTTTGCAAGGTCATACATAGCCTTTCTCTTTTCAAGGCTCATTGTAATGCCTGATGGATTTTGAAAGTTGGGAATTGTATAGATAAACCTTGTGCTTGGGTTTTCTTTAAGGGCCTTTTCAAGTCCTTCAATGCTCATTCCGTCACTTTCAATCTCAACTCCCACAAGCTTTGCGTTGTAGCTACGGAAGGTGTTGAGAGAGCCTATAAATGAAGGTGCTTCGGTAATAATAACATCACCCTCGTTAACAAGGGACTTAGTTGCTAAGTCCATAATCTGTTGTGCTCCTGTGGTAATGAGAATATCGTCATTATCGGTGCCAACATTGTGGTTTTTCTTCATATATTCCCTAAGAGTTTCCCTAAGGGGAGTATAACCCTCGGTAACGCTGTATTGTAGTGCTGATATTGGGTCTTCCTCAAATATCCTTTTTGAAATTTCCTTAATTTCCTCAACAGGAAAGGCCTCAGGACTTGGATTCCCTGCTGAAAGTGACACAACACTTTTGTCAGATGCATACTTAAAGATTTCTCTTATAGCAGAGGGCTTTAAATTCTGCACTCTGTCACTAAATTTATATTCCATATTTTCACCTTACTTTGTATATATAAGATGATTATATCACTTTCTACTTAAAAGTGCAATAAAACTGTAGCAATATAAAAATTTAAAAATATACTTATAAATATTGTGATTTTCTGTTGTAATTATTACATTTTTGTATTATACTAAGTAATATATATCTAAATTTATGATTACTAAAAGTAAGGAGAATGGTATGGATAACAGACGACCAAGGGATAGAAGACCTACCCAAAGAAGTTATAATGATGATTTGTACTTAGGTATGTCCTATGAATACGGAAAATTAACAGATGAACAAAGAAGACGGCAAAGAGCCAGAAAATTGGCAGCACAAAGACGCAAAAGAAATAACCGTATTAAGCTGATTTTATTGGGAGTAATCTTTATTGCTCTTGTTGTGTCAATAGTTGTTGGCATTAGCTCTTGTGTAAAGGGCTGTTCAAGTGACAGCAGTAACGGTGGATTTAAAACAGTTACAACCTCAAATAGCAATAGTAGCTCTGAAAGAAAAACCGAGGCAGGTAGCAACACTGCCGACCCACTTGTATTTGTTGTTCCACAAATTGAGGACGACAACTCAAAGGGTACATTTAGCAGTCAAGGAGCAGTATATCTGTGGAAAGATAGCGCCTATGAAGTTTTTGGGGCAGACGGAACAAGAAGTGATATGTACGCTGACCTTATGAATACAGCATCAGAAAAGCTTGGAGATAAAATCAAGGCCTACAGTATGATTGTACCTCTCCACTCTGAAATGAACCTGCCTGACAGGCTGAAAAACGAGGCCGGTGCAACTAGCCAGGCAGACAATATCCATAATGCTTATTCTAAATTTAATGGCGTTCAGCCAATCAATGTGTATAACACACTTGCAGGGCATAACAGCGAGTACCTTTACTTTAAGTCCGACCACCACTGGACAGGACTTGGTGCCTATTATGCCTACACAGCATTTTGCGAACAGACAAATCAAAAGCCTATGAGTATTTCTCAAGAGGGTTCACACAGTATCCCTGGCTTTACAGGTTCATTCCACACCTATGGTTCAGGACTAAGTGATACTGTTACTTACTACGATTTGCCATATGCCACAACCTGTACACTCTATGCAGACCCTAACGGTGAAGGTCAGCCTGCCGATGTTTACTACGAGGGAGAAACAGGTGGCGAAAACACCTATGGCGTGTTCATCAACGGTGACCAGCCAAGGTTCATTATTGAGTCAGAAATTGACAACGAAAAGAAAATTGCCGTTGTTAAGGAAAGCTTTGGTAACGCATTTGTTCCTTACCTTTCTGCTAACTACAGCGAGGTTCATGTCCTTGATATGAGAAGCTGTGGCGTTACTGACCTTAAGGCTTACTGTGAAGAAAATGGAATTGACGAGGTTCTCTTCATAAACAATATTATGTCAGCAAATTCTGCCGATAGAATTGCTGATGTAGAAAGAGTTATTGGCAAATAATAAGATAGTAGATGTGTAAGGAATTGAAAGAGAAATGTTAGGAGGTGAATCGATGCTTGGAAAGAAAGTAAAGGTTAATTTGTTTGGACAGCTTAGCGATGAGCTTTATAGTGGTTACTTTACAAGTGATAGTGGGGAAAACATTAAGGCATATGTAATCTCAAAAAAACCAATGGATTATACATCAGGTGGTCAAGTGATTGCAGTTTTAACCCTGCAAAACACAAAAGAACAGAGGGTTGTTGTGGTTCCAGACAGAGAAATTTATTATGAGCCACAAATTCTCGATATACTTAAGGCTGTAAGTAATCTGAAAATTGAAAGTATCAACTGCCTTTACGAAAAAAGCTGTGGAGCATTGATTTTTTACCGAAATAAACAGGGGGTTAGGGTTCTCCTTGTGAAAAATCACAACGGAAGATATTGGAGCTTCCCTAAGGGTCATATGGAGCTTAACGAAACAGAGAAAGAAACTGCTGTTCGTGAAATAAAAGAGGAAACAAACCTTGATGTAAAAATCATTGACGGGTTCAGAGAGGTAAGCGACTACTGTCCATTCGGTAATATAAAAAAGAGAGTTGTGTTCTTTCTGGCACAGGCATTTACAGATGATGTTGTTGACCAGGCAGAGGAAATTGACAGCCACATTTGGGTTGATATTCAACAGGCAAGAAAGAACTGCACCTATGAAAATGACCTTAGAGTTATTGATAAAGCAGAGCTTTTGATAAATCAGTCAAAATAAAAGAAAGCAATAAAATAGCACCTAACCAAGAATTACTTGATTAGGTGCTGTTTCTTTGTTTATTCAAGAAAAGCAAAGTCCTTATCCTGTAGGAAGTTGTCGATACTCATACAGATTAGAGCTTTGTCAAACTTTGTTTTCTTGCACACTTCTTCGCTAACAGACTTTTTGTAATAGCGCATATCCACAAGGGTGATTTCTGAAAAATTCTCACTTAGGAAAGGCGTCAGACAATGGCTAAAGCTATCTTTGATTATTAGTAGCTTCTCGCCATTTTTATTTGCAGGGTTTTTCACAGTTGTAATTGGATGGTTGCCGTCAAGGAATACCTCGTACTTATCCTCACCCTTTAGGTTGTCATAGAAGTACATTGAGTCGTACTTTTTTGTTTCCTCATTTACAGTAACCTCACAGGTTGATTTGTTGCTTTTGTTTTTCCAAATTTCAAGGGTGTCTGGTGAGTTTAGCCAAAAGCCTGATGTGTTATAGGTTGTGCCATAAAAGTTTGGCACCTTTTCAATTTCAAATTCATCAATGCTTTTTGGCTCTATATTCCAGCTTTTGCATAGCTCGTTGTAGCCAAGGAATGCACCATAGGTTGTCCAGTGGTGGTCAGTTTTATAATAGAGCTGGTTGCTTGTATATTCACTTTTAAAGGCAGGTCTAAGGTCAATCATAGTCATATTGTTGTCCCTACAAGCCTTGTCTATTCTATCAAAGTATTCATCATCTCTATACTTTTCTGTGTAGCCAAAGGAATAATTTTCCATAATGTAGCCTGTGGAGGGAACAATCATAAGTGAGGTGTCAAGACCGGTTTTATTCTTGAAGTCAGCCACAACGGAAAGATTAAGGTCAAGTCGGCTGTCAGCAACAGGCTTGTTTATTAAATAACCGTCAAGGCTGTAGTAAACACCGTCTGTACCATTCTTCAGCATAAATAAATTTGAGTAGCTGTTAATTGCCATAAAGGTGTCACGCATAACCATATGGTCATCAATGTAGCTTTCGTATTCACTTTCAAATGTGCCGTCAAAAATGTTCTTTGCACTAACCTCTGGAAAGCTCTGTAGGTATCGCTTTTCCTTTGGACTAAAATCGGATTGTGGAACAATCCAAAATAGTGTGGCAAAAATGCCGATAAACAGCAAAAAAACCACTGCTGTTATGTATTTAGCCTTGCTTGTCATAAGTAACTCCATTCAGATTTTATTATTATATATTGTAATACTTTTTTCCTTTATAGTCAATAAAAGAGTGTGCCAAAATTAGCACACTCTTTGTCAGCTATTCTTCCATTTGCTTGCCAAGAAATGCAGAGGCACTTTGGCAAAGCTTGATTTCTGCATCTGTGGGGATTTTCACCGTGTCACTTTGTAGCATACAAACAGAGCCTGTAACATCACCTGACGCAATTATGGGGTAGATTATACCTGCCGGTGTGTCAACTCCCTCAACAGGGAAGGTGTCGCCGTTGCTGGTTTCTGTGGCTGTGTAACTGCGCCTTTGCTCCATATAATGCTCAAGAGTTTGGGTTACTCGTCTTTCAAGAAATTCCCTTTTGCTGGCTCCTGCTACTGCAATAACATGGTCCCTGTCGGTAATAACTGTGGGCATTTGACTAATGCGTGTTAAGACATCTGCATATTGTGAGGCAAAATTTCCAAGCTCCCCAACAGGAGAATACTTCTTGAATACCACTTCACCATCTGTAGCTGTAAAAATCTCTAAGGGGTCACCCTCACGAATACGCAATGTTCTTCTTATTTCCTTTGGAATAACCACTCTGCCTAAATCGTCAATTCTTCTGACAATACCTGTTGCTTTCATATATAAATTTCCTTTCCTACTAAACTGTTGGTATATAACCATTATTATTATCTGTAGTTAATTTTTGACTATGCCAGAAATTTATAGGATTATTATGGAAATTGACAATGCTTATTTATACATTGATTTTGGGATAATTTATGCTGATTGTAGTGGATTTTAATTGACAAAAAACATATATAATTATATAATAAAATAGATAATGTATGTGGATTTTCAGGCCTTTGTTTAAGTATATCTGACAAATGAGGAGTTTACATTAACTGGTATCCACAATAGTGTAAAATATAAATTTAGTTAAAAATTTAGTTAAGAAAATGGTGGCAGGTGCTGTTAAAAATAAAAATGAAAAAGAGGGAATGTTGTGTCTTTATTTAAAAACAAAACTTTAATGATAACCGGTGGTACAGGTTCTTTTGGAAACGCTGTACTAAACCGTTTTTTAAAAACAGATATTGGAGAAATTCGCATTTTTTCTCGTGATGAGAAAAAGCAGGATGATATGCGACACGAATTTCAGGCAAAGATGCCTGAGGTTGCAGATAAAATAAAGTTCTATATTGGTGATGTTAGGGACTTGCAATCTTGTAAAAATGCTATGGCTGGTGTTGACTACATATTCCACGCAGCTGCTCTTAAGCAAGTGCCTTCCTGCGAATTCTTCCCTATGGAGGCAGTGCGAACCAATGTTATTGGCACAGATAATGTGCTTACTGCTGCTATAGAAGCAGGTGTTGAGTCTGTTATTTGCCTTTCAACAGACAAGGCTGCGTATCCTATAAACGCAATGGGAATTACCAAGGCTATTGAGGAAAAGGTAGCTGTTGCAAAATCACGAAATAGTGGTAAAACAAAAATTTGTTGCACAAGATACGGCAACGTTATGTGTTCAAGAGGAAGTGTTATCCCACTTTGGATTGACCAAATTAAAAACGGACAGCCAATTACTATTACCGAGCCAACAATGACAAGGTTCATTATGTCCCTTGAAGAAGCTGTTGACCTTGTTCTGTTTGCCTTTGAAAATGGTGAAAACGGCGATTTGCTAATTCAAAAAGCTCCTGCTTGTACAATCAAAACACAGGCAGAGGCAGTTTGTGAGCTTTTTGGTGGCAAAAAAGAGGATATTAAAATAATCGGTATTCGTCACGGAGAGAAAATGTATGAAACTCTCCTTACAAACGAGGAGTGCGCAAAGGCTGTTGATATGGGGGACTTTTACCGTGTTCCTGCTGACAACCGTAGCCTTAATTATGATAAGTATTTTAAAGACGGTGACGAAAACAGAAATGTTTTAAATGAGTTTAACTCCAACAACACACGCAGACTTAATCTTGAGGAAACTAAGAAAGTGATTTCTTCTCTTGAGTATATTCAAGAAGAACTTGCAAAAATAGGGGATAAGTAAATGTACGAAAATGTAAAATGGAAAGAAAATGGCAAACTAAAGCTACTTATTATTGTTGGTACTCGTCCAGAGATAATCAGACTTTCAGCAGTAATTACAAAGTGCCGTAAATACTTTGACACAATTCTTGCCCACACAGGCCAGAACTATGACTACAACCTTAACGGAGTTTTCTTCAAGGATTTAAAGCTTGATGACCCAGAGGTTTATCTTGATACAGTTGGAGAGGACTTGGGGGAAACCTGTGGAAATATTATTGCAAAGTCCTACAAGCTAATGGCTGAAATTAAGCCTGATGCAGTTCTTGTCCTTGGTGACACAAACTCCTGCCTGTCAGTTATTGGAGCGAAAAGACTTCACATTCCTATCTTTCATATGGAGGCAGGTAATCGTTGCAAGGACGAATGTTTGCCTGAGGAAACTAACAGAAGAATTGTTGACATTATTTCAGATGTTAATATGGCATATTCCGAACACGCAAGGAGGTACCTTGCTGACTGTGGACTACCAAAGGAGAGAACCTATGTAACAGGCTCACCAATGGCAGAGGTTCTTCATAGGAATTTTGACGAAATAATGGCAAGTGATATTCACAGCCGTTTGGGACTTGAAAAGGGAAAATATATTCTTCTGTCTGCCCATAGAGAAGAAAATATTGATACAGAAAAGAATTTTACAAGTCTGTTTACTGCTGTAAATAAAATGGCTGAAAAGTATGATATGCCAATTCTCTATTCCTGTCATCCAAGAAGTAAAAAGCAACTTGAGGAAAGGAATTTTGTCCTTGATAAAAGGGTTATTCAGCATCAGCCCCTTGGTTTTCACGACTATAACTGTCTGCAAATGAATGCCTTTTGCGTTGTTTCTGATAGTGGCACCTTGCCAGAGGAAAGCAGTTTCTTTACATCTATGGGGCATCCTTTCCCAGCTGTTTGTATTCGTACCTCAACTGAACGCCCGGAGGCACTTGACAAGGCTTGTTTCATCCTTTCTGGTATTGATGAAAAGGGTCTTTTGCAGTCAGTTGATACTGCTGTTGAGATGAATAAAAACGGTGACTTGGGTATTCCTGTTCCTGATTACATAGAGGAAAATGTATCTGATAAGGTTGTGAAGATTATTCAGAGCTACACAGGAGTAGTTAATAAAATGGTTTGGAGAAAAGATGTATGAACATATTAGTTACAGGTGCAAAGGGTTTTGCAGGGAAAAACCTGTGTGCAAACCTAAGAAATATTATGGAAAACAAAAATCGCACCAGACCGAATCTCAAGATTGATGAAATCTTTGAATATGATATTGATACCGAACCTTCCTTGCTTGATGAGTATTGTAAGAAGGCTGACTTTGTTTTCAACCTTGCAGGGGTGAACCGACCACAGAATAGCGAGGAATTTATGGAGGGTAATTTTGGCTTTGGAAGTACCCTTCTTGAAACGCTGAAAAAGCACAATAACAGCTGTTCGGTAATGCTTTCAAGCTCTATTCAGGCAACCCTTATTGGCCGTTATGACAGCGACTATGGTAGAAGCAAAAAAGCAGGTGAGGAGCTTTTCTTTGAGTATTCAAGGGAAACAGGGACAAAGGTCCTTGTATATCGTTTCCCAAACCTTTTTGGAAAATGGTGCAGACCTAACTACAACAGCGCAGTTGCCACATTTTGCAATAATATTGCAAATGACCTGCCTATAACAGTTAGCGACAGAGCTGTTGAGCTTGAGCTTTTGTACATTGACGATTTAGTAGAGGAAATGCTTGATGCTCTGGAGGGTAAGGAGCATCGTTGTGAATTTGATGGATTGAATGTTGTTCCAAAGGAAAGTGGTGCATATTGCTATGTTCCAACAACTCACAAGGCTACCTTGGGTGAAATTGTGGATTTGTTGGACACATTCCATAATCAACCCAAAACTCTAATTATGCCAGAAATTCCAAATAACAGCTTTGCAAAAAAACTCTATTCAACCTATCTGAGCTATCTGCCAAAAGAGAAAACCATTTTTGATTTGAAAATGAATTGTGATGATAGAGGTAGCTTTACAGAGCTGATGAAAACAGAAAATTGTGGTCAGTTCAGCGTGAATATTTCAAAGCCTGGAATAACCAAAGGTCAGCATTGGCACAACAGCAAGTGGGAATTCTTCATTGTTGTTGCAGGTCACGGACTAATACAGGAAAGGAAAATCGGTACTGACGAAGTTATAGAATTTGAGGTGTCTGGGGATAATATAAAGGCTATTCATATGCTACCTGGGTACACTCACAATATTATCAATTTGTCAGAAAATGAAAACCTTGTAACTGTAATGTGGGCAAACGAACAGTTTGACCCAAACAGGCCTGACACATATTTTGAAATAGTATAATTATGTATGGATAAATAATATTAAAAAAGGTTGTCACAAGTGATAGATGAGTAGTCACTTGTGGCAACCTTTAATTTTATGTTAATCAATGTCTTTTCCAAGTTGTTGGAATGAGGAGTAGGAGAATAGGGAAGATTTCAAGTCGGCCTGCCAGCATATCAAAGGACAGTACGATTTTGCTCAGTACTCCCATATGTGCAAAGTTTGCAGTTGCCCCAACATCCTCCATACCTGGACCAATGTTGTTAAGACAGGCAACAACTGAGGTAAATGTGGTGACAAGTCCCTTGCCGTCAAGGCTCACCAGCATAACGCTGACAACCAAAATGAAAATATAAATAATGAAATAGGTGTTTATGCCCCTTAGCACACTACTCTCAACAGTCTTTTTGTTAAGGCGAACACTCATTACCTGTCGTGGTCGTAGCATTTGTTTTAAATCTCTGATTATTTCCTTAAAGTACAGAACAATTCTTGTTACCTTTATGCCACCACCTGTTGAACCTGCCATTGAGCCAATGAACATCAGCAAAATGAGGATGCACTTTGCAAAAATTGACCATTGTTCAAAGTCGGCTGTAATAAAACCAGAGGTGCTTATTATTGATGTGACGGTGAAGAATGAGTCACGGAATGCCTGTTCTGCGCCAAGGCCTGCAGTACGGCTCATTGTGTCAAACATAATGAGGATTACGCTACAGGCTATAATGGAGAGGTAAACTCTTAGTTCCTCGTCCTTAAATACTGTTTTAAACTTTCTTAACACAAGGAAGAAATACAGGTTAAAGTTCACACCAAACAGTAGCATAAATGTAGCCACAACATATTCCACATATGCATTGTGATACCCTAAAATCGAGGCGTCCTTAACAGAGAAACCACCTGTTCCTGCTGTGGCAAAGGCAGTTACAACGCTGTGATAAAAGCCAATGCCTGAGAACATAAGCATTATAATTTCAAGAATTGTGAGAATGAAGTAGAGGATGTATAGGATACGGAAGGCATCTGTCATTTTTGCCACAAGCTTGCCTGCCTTTGGCCCTGGAACCTCTGCACGCATAAGGTGCATTGATTGACCGTCACCCTGTGGAACAACAGCCATTAGGAAGGTGAGAACACCCATACCACCAATCCAGTGTGTAAAGCTTCTCCAAAAGAGCAGTCCGTAGGGGTTGCCCTCAATTTTTGTCATAACTGTTGAACCTGTGGTGGTAAAGCCGGACACCGTTTCAAAAAATGCGTCAAGGTAGTTTGGTATCATACCAGAAATTACAAATGGCAGACAGCCAACTGCTGACATTATTATCCAGGCAAGTCCACAGATTACAAATCCCTCTTTTGCAAGGAGCATTTTGTTTTTTGGAGCTCTGACTGAAAGAATAAATCCCAAAATCAGAAGTACCAGCATTGGAATTATAAAGGATGTGTATGTGCTTGTTTCGTTATAAATTAGGGCAACGATTAAAGGTAGCGTCATTAAAGCTCCCTCAAGGAACATAATCTTGCCCAAAATGTTAATTACTGCTTTATAGTTCATATGAATATATCCTTTAGCGAACGAATTGCCTTGCCCTTAGTAACAACAATTACGATATCTCCTGGCTCTATGGTGTCATCCCCTGTAGGGAAGATAATCTTCCTTTTTCTGCTAATGGCAGCCACAAGAATATCTTTTTTGAATTTAAGGGTGTGGATAGGCTTGCTGAGGTATTCGCCCTCATTTGGTGCTTCAAACTCAATGGCCTCAATCATACCACCCATTAGCTTGTAAAGTGCCTTCATTTCATTACTGTTGGCATTTAGCTTACTTCTGATATATTTTATAATGGTTGAGGAGGTAACTTGACTCATTGAAAGAGCGCTTTCTCCCATAATCTTGTCGTAGAGAATGTTAAACTCTGGCTCGTTGATTTTTGTAACCAGCTTTTTAACATTAAAGGTTTGGGCGTACATAGCCACAAGGAAGTTGCTTTCGTCGCTATTTGTAATAGAAACAACAGCGTCACACTTACCAAGACCCTCCTCAATAAGAAGATTGTGGTCGGCAGAGTTGCCCAACACAATTTTGGCCTCTGGGAGAGAACTTGCCAGCTTTTTGCACCTTTCCTTGTCCTTTTCAACTATGGTAACATCCATACCCATTTTAATAAGCAGGTTTGTTAAATAGTGGGCAATTCTTGAACCACCAATAATCATAACACTTTTGATACGGTTTTTCAGTATTCCCATACCCTTGAAGATGTTTACTATTGCCTTGTGTGGCCCTGCCAAATAGATTTTGTCATTCATTCTGATAACAAAGTCACCATTTGGAATGAACACATCATTTCCACGCCTTACGGCACAGATTAGGAATTTGTTTCCGTATAACTGTGAAATTTCATAAACTGCCTTGTCAACAATGGTGTTATCCTCTTTAATGGGGATTTCAATCATATCAATTCTGCCGTTGGCAAAGGTTTCGTAGTTAGTAGCAGTAGGGAACTTTAGTATTCTTGAAATTTCCACAGCAAAACTCATATCAGGGTTAACCACCATAGAAATTCCAAGCTCGTTCCTCATAAATTCAAGCTGATTTACATACTCAGGGCCTCTAACTCTTGCTATTGCGTGTCTTGCGCCCATTTTCCTTGCAATAAGACAGGTGAGAATGTTGATTTCGTCAGAAAGGGTTGTGGCAATTACCAGGTAGGCATTCTTCACTCCTGCTTCCTTTAGCACATCGCAGTGAGTACCGTTGCCCAAAATTCCGTTGACATCCTGTTCCTCAACAACTCTGTCAACTCTTGATTCCTTAATATCAACAACCACAACATCGTGGCCTTCTTCACGAAGGCTCTTTGTAAGGTACAATCCAATTTTACCTGCACCTACAATAATAATGTTCATACAAATTACCTCATAAGCTATAATTACATCTATTATAACCCTTTTATACTGATTTTTCAATAGAAAAAGGACTGCATAACAGTCCTTTTGTCAATTCATTAGTTTATGCTTTTGCCTTAATAATCTTCTTTTTTGCAATATAGCTATGTTCTGTTTGGAATGTAAGACATAGTGCAATAATTACTATAGGAATAGCACAAAGACTTGCCTTAACGCCAAAGTACCTACAGGAGAAGAACGAAAGCACAACTCCAAGGTGATACCAAAGTAAGGAATTGCCAAAGAACTTTCCCTTTTCAAGGGACTTTTTGTCCTTTGAAATAAGATAGTTGCCAAATCCCAGAGTGCATTGGCGAATGTTGTTTGTGGAGAAAATTGTGGAGCTGTTGTATTCTCCAATTCCGTGGAATACGCTCCATTGAGTGGACATCATAAAGAAAATTGGCAGAATCCCCACAACAGGGTTAATACTCTGTGGCAAAAAGGCAAGGAGAACAACTCCTGCAAGGTTAACGAGAATTGCGTACCTTTCAAGGTTTATTTCTGTCTTTTTGTCAAGGTAAATATATATTAGAATTGCACCAACATAGAGGACAAATCCTAAAAATCTCAAGAAAAATTCAAAGAAGTTTCTGCCCAGCACACAGGTGAATAGCTGAATTAGATTTACAGTCTGTGCGTTGCCAAAGTTATAGTCCCTGCAAAGTAGGGCGTAAGCTCCCAAAAAGCCACCTGTTACACACATAATGCTATGTAGCCAAAAATCCCTTCGTGGAAATTTCATAATTTACAAATCCCTCTTTTGTTTGTTAAGATATTATTCTTGTGATATTGCATAAGAATAATGATAGTTATTTGTACACTATTATTATATCACTTTTTGTAATATTGTAAATTATTATGTTGACTAAATATAGGTAATGCCCCAAATTTAAAATGTGCAATAATTCCTATGGCTTTTATTTTATCAAATCCTTAATAACCTCACTTGCAATTATCAGCCCTGCTACAGAGGGTACAAAGGCTGTACTTCCGGGAGTTTGCTTATTTCCTGTCATTTCCTTTACAGTTGGCTTTATAGGTGGCTCCTGTGAATACACAACCTTTAGCTTTTTTATGCCACGCTTTTTCAGCTCCTGTCGCATAACACGAGCAAGAGGGCATACAGAGGTTTTGTAAATATCAGCCACCTGAAAGGCTGTAGGGTCAAGCTTGTTCCCTGCTCCCATTGAGGAAATTATAGGGGTGTTAGCCTCCTTTGCCTGTAGTACAAGCTGAATTTTCCCTGTTACGGTGTCAATGGCATCTACCACATAGTCGTATTTTGTAAAATCAAAATCACTTGCAGTTTCCGGAGTGTAAAAGCATTTGTGCTTGTTAATGCACACATCAGGATTGATTTCCTTAAATCTTGTTTCTGCCACATCAACCTTGTCCATACCAACGGTTTTTGTAGTGGCAATAATTTGCCTGTTGATGTTTGATATGGAAACGGTGTCCTTGTCAATAAGGTCAAGAGTGCCAACGCCACTTCGCACCAGAGCCTCGGCAGTAAAGCCACCAACACCACCAACACCAAAGACGGCAACTCTTGCGTTTTTCAGCCTTTCCATTTTTTCTTTACCTAAAAGAAGTTCTATCCTTGAAAACATAATGCCTCCTATTATTAAATAAGATATATATAAATCATATATTAGGAAAAAAACTTTGTCAAGAAAGGTGAGGAGGGATTTTCCCTATTTCTCATAAACAAAACACCCTTATTTCATATAGTTTTCACTTTGGGGAAGTAATATATAGTCACTGGAGGGAAATAGCCCTTGAATTTTCTATCTAAACATATTATAATTTTACTATATGAGGAGGCTCATCATTATGTTTGAAGATAACAGATACGAAAATAATTCTAACCAGACAGGTAACAATTACACAGAAAGTAATTACCAAAATGATAATTACAACAATTATAGTCAGCAGACCCCAAATCAGGGTGACTTTCAGCCACAGGACTACACTCCAAATTTGAGTACAGGTGCTGTAAATTCCTATGAATGGGGAACAGATAAAAAGGAAGCTGTTCCAAATAAAAAGGAGAAAAAGCCTGTTTCTCGTGGTGCAGTTGCTCTTATCCTTGTACTAACTGTAATTTGTTCAGGAGTACTTGGAGTTTGTGGTGGTGTCGGTACCTATTATATTATGGGAAAGCAAAATGCTAAAACTGACAAGGGACTTTCAGTTTACAAAACTGATGTAACAGGTGGAGCTGATGAAAGTGCAGTTGCCCTTTCTACAGAGGAAATCTCCAACAAGGTTGCAGACTCCGTTGTTGAAATTGTTACAGAAACAGTTTCCTATTCAATGTTCTATGGTCAGGCAGTAGCAGAAGGTGCAGGTTCAGGTGTTATTATTGATTCTGACGGATACATCGTTACCAACCACCATGTTATTGAAAATGCAAACAAAATCAAGGTTAAGCTACGCAACGGCAACGAATACGAGGCAAAGCTTATTGGTTCAGATTCTGACAAGGATGTTGCCCTTATTAAAATAAATCCAAAAAGTGATGAACACCTTACAATAGCTGTTCTTGGCGATAGCGATAAACTGGCTGTTGGCGACAAGGCTGTTGTAATCGGTAACCCACTTGGACAACTGGGTGGTACAGTAACTGACGGTATTATCTCTGCTCTTGACAGACACGTGCAGTTTGAGGATAAGACAATGAACCTTATGCAGACAGATGCAGCAATTAACCCAGGTAACTCTGGTGGTGGTCTGTTTGACGGACAGGGTAATCTTGTGGGCATTGTAGTTGCAAAGGCTAACAACACAGGCTCAACAAGTAGCATTGAGGGACTTGGCTTTGCTATTCCAATAAATGACGCACAGTCCATTCTTGGTGACCTTAAGAACTATGGTTATGTAAAGGGTAAACCTGCTGAAATTGGTGTTGTTTTACAGGACTATATGGATATGGTTTATATCTATTCAGTAACAGAGAACTCACCTGCTGATAAGGCTGGCTTGCAAAAGGGCGACAAGATTATGTCTATTGACGGAGATAGCGTAAAAACCTCATCAGATGTTAAGTCAAAGGTTACGGAATCAAAGGCTGGTGACAAGCTGAAGTTTGAAATTGAGCGAAACGGCGAAACAAAGACAATTTCTGTTACCATTGAGGAAGCATCAAAGGAGGAACAACAGCCAACAACTGAAAATCAGTCCTATATTATTAACGATGATGATATTAACTCAATTTGGGATGATTTTGGTTTCTAATAACATATTTTGAGGGGCAGAAATGCCCCTCTTATTTTTTTGCAAAAAATTAAAAATTTTTGAAAATTGAAGAAAACGGGAGTATTCGTGAGCTAATTTACTTTAAATGGATTTACTTAACGGTATTTGACTTTTCTTGACTTTGACTTTCTTTGACTTTCGGATTACAATATAGACAGTGAAAGGTCAAAGAAAGTCAAAGTGATAATAAATACAGAAAGGGGCATAAATATGAGAATGAGTGATTTGGTTGCCCAAACGATTTTGGATATGCTTGACAGTCAAAATGGCAATGCAGAAATCCAAAGGAATGAGTTAGCAACAAGCCTTGGCTGTGTGCCAAGCCAAATTAACTATGTTATCACAAGTCGATTTACACCGGAGCAAGGCTATATGGTGGAGTCAAGACGAGGTGGTGGAGGGTACATTCGTATTACAAGAATAAAAACGGATGGAGAAACCCTACTGATGCACATAGTCAATTCCATTGGCGACAGTCTTGACAAAATGTCAGCAGAGGTGATACTGAAAAATCTTTATGAACAGTCGGCAATAGATGCAAAGGTTGCAAATGTTACGGCGTCAGCCCTTTCAGACAGGGCGTTAAGAACAGCTCCACAGGGGATTCGTGATAATCTTCGTGCAGATATTATGAAAAATATGTTAGTTGCTATTTTACGATAGGAGGATAATTATGAAATGTCAAAAATGTGGTAAAGAAAATGCTACAGTTCAAATTAAAAGAGTTGTTAACGGAGAATACACAGAATATTCTCTATGTCCAGAATGTGCATCAAAAATGGGTTACAAGAGCCTGTTCAGTGATGTAGAAAACGAGTTTTCCACTCTCCTTGGTTCATTCTTTGGAAACACCTTACCTGCAAGAAGTCAGGCAACCCATTGCCCAAGCTGTGGAAGTACCTATTACGATATTGCAGATAGTGGCAAGGTTGGTTGTGCAGATTGCTACAGCACCTTCTATGAAATGATGCTACCGTCAATTCGCAGAATACACGGTAACACAACCCATTGTGGTAAGAAGTCCGTTGCAGGAATCGAATACACCGAAACCAATACAAAAGAGGATAAGGTGGCTGACCTTAAGAAAAAGCTCAATGATGCCATTGAGGTGCAGAACTTTGAGGAGGCAGCAAGACTAAGAGATGAAATAAAGAGTCTGGAGGATAACAATGGATAATAACATAGTAATTTCAACAAGAATAAGGTTGGCACGAAACCTAAAGGATTATCCTTTCCCCTGTAAGCTAAGCAAGAAAGGAATGGAGGAGGTTGACGACAAGGTAAGGGATGCCCTTATTAACGGCAACTCAGCCATAGCAAAGGATTTTCAGTATATTGATTTTGACAATATGACTGACACAATGAAGGTTAGTTTGGTGGAAAAGCACCTTGTAAGTCCAGAATTTATCAGCAACACATCAGGCAGAGCCTTGTTACTGCTAAATGACGGTACCGTTGGCATTATGCTAAACGAGGAGGACCACATCAGACTACAGGTTATTGAAAAGGGTTTTTGTCTTGATGAGGCCTATGACCTTGCAGATAAGATTGATACCCTTCTTGATGAAAGACTTGCCTTTGCCTTTGACGAAAAGCTTGGCTACCTTACCCAGTGTCCTACAAACCTTGGTACTGGTATGAGGGCGTCTGTAATGCTACATCTTCCTGCTCTGAAAAAATCAGGCGCAATGAAGATGCTCACAACAAACCTTGGCAAGCTTGGTCTTACAATCCGTGGTGCATATGGCGAGGGTTCATCCTCTCAAGGTGCTGTGTACCAGCTTTCTAATCAAGTCAGCCTTGGTATTTCTGAAAAATCTGCTATTGAAAACCTAAAGAACGTTACAGAGCAGATAGTTAATCAGGAAATCAAGCAGAGGGAAATCCTTTTGAAATCCATTGAAACAAAGGATACGATTTTCCGTTCCCTTGGTATTCTGAAAACTGCATATGTTATGACTCACAAGGAGGCTGTTGAGTTGCTTTCCAATGTGAGATTCGGAATATGTGCAGGACTAATTGACAATATTAACATTGAAACTATAAACGACCTTATGACAGAAATTCAGCCTGCAACTATAATGACTATTCTTGGTGAGGCACTTTCTCCAAAGGATAGGGATATAAAAAGAGCTGAATATCTAAGAAACAAATTAAACTGATGGCAAGGTTCATCCTTGTCAATTAAAGGATGGTGTTGTTATGTATAATTTTAAAGGATTTACAGAAAAGGCAAATGATGTTTTAAATAACGCAATCAATATTTCCTCATCAATGGGACATACCTATGTTGGCACAGAGCATCTTCTCCTTGCTTTAACAGAGGAAACCTCTGGTATTGCAGGAAATGCTTTGCAGGAGGCAGGTGTTTCCTCAAAGGAGCTTAGGTCTTTAATTGAAAATACCATTGGTGTTGGCTCAAAGAGTGTTGTAACAGTTGATGACTTTACACCTCGTACAAAGCGTGTTATGCAGGGAGCTGTTCTCCTTGCCAACAGAATGGGACACGGCTTTGTAGGTACAGAGCATCTTCTCCTTGCAATTCTTTCAGACAATGATAGCTACTCCGTAAAATTCCTAAGGGAAATGGGTGTTTCTCAGGATAAGCTTGTAGGTATTTTGAGAGAAACTATGAACCTTAGCAGTGACGATGAAGCCTACCATAGAGAGGCTGAAGGCAAAGGTGGCAGTACAAAAACCCTTGACAGCTTTGGCAGGGATTTGACAGAGTCTGCAAAGAAGGGCGAGATTGACCCTGTTATCGGCAGAGAGGAAGAAATACAGAGGGTTGTACAGATTCTCTGTAGAAGAACCAAAAATAATCCTGTGCTTATTGGTGAACCAGGTGTTGGTAAAACAGCAGTTGCAGAGGGTCTTGCCCTTAAAATTGTAAGTGGCGAAGTTCCAGAGCTACTAAAGGACAAAAGGGTAGTTGCCCTTGATTTGAATTCTATGATTGCCGGCGCAAAGTACCGTGGTGATTTTGAGGAAAGAATTAAGGGTGTTATTGAGGAAATCAAGGCAAGTAACGATGTTATCCTATTTATTGATGAGCTACACACAATTATCGGTGCAGGTTCAGCAGAGGGTTCAACAGATGCTGCCAATATCCTCAAGCCATCCCTTGCAAGAGGTGACTTCCAAGTTTTAGGTGCAACCACCATCAATGAATACAAAAAGTATATTGAAAAGGACTCTGCCCTTGAAAGAAGATTCCAGCCTGTTATGGTTGGTGAGCCAAGCGAGGAAGAGGCTATAGAAATTCTAAAGGGCCTTCGTGACAGATACGAGGCACACCACAAGGTTAAAATTACGGACTCTGCTATTGAAAGTGCAGTTAAACTATCTTCAAGATATATTGCAGATAGATATTTGCCTGACAAGGCTATTGACCTTATTGACGAATCAGCCTCAAGAGTTCGCCTTAACAGTATGACAATGCCACTTGATGTAAAGGAAATTGAGGACAAAATCAAGGACATTGAAAAGGAAAAGAAGTCAGCTGTTAAGGAGCAGGACTTTGAGAGAGCAGCCTCCCTTCGTGATGAGGAAAATTCCCTAAAGGAAAAACTGCAAAAGGAAAAGGAAACTTGGGAAAACAACAATAAGCAAAGTGGCGAGGTTACAGAGGAGGATATTGCCAAAATCGTTTCTGATTGGACAGGTGTTCCTGCTCAGCAACTTACAGAGGAAGAAAGTCAGCGACTTCTAAAAATGGAGGAAATCCTCCACAAAAGAGTTATTGGTCAGGATGAGGCCGTAACAGCCATTAGCAAGGCAATTCGCCGTGGCAGAGTTGGTCTGAAGGACCCTAAAAGACCGATAGGCTCATTTATCTTCCTTGGCCCAACAGGTGTTGGTAAAACCGAGCTTTGTAAGTCCCTTGCAGAGGCTATGTTTGGTGACGAAAACGCAATGCTCCGTCTTGATATGTCTGAGTATATGGAAAAGCACACCGTCAGCAAGCTAATCGGTTCACCTCCAGGATATGTTGGCTACGAAGAAGGTGGCTACCTTACAGAAAAGGTAAGGAGAAAGCCATATTCAGTAGTGCTGTTTGATGAAATCGAAAAGGCGCATCCAGATGTGTTCAACATTTTGTTACAGATTCTGGAGGACGGCAGACTTACTGATAGCCAAGGCAGAACAGTTGACTTTAAGAATACTGTCATTATAATGACAAGTAATGTTGGCGCAAGACTCATAACTGAAAATACCGGAAGTAGCCTGGGCTTTGCTGATGAAAAGCCTAAGGACAGCTTTGAGGATATTAAGGAAAAGGTTATGGGTGAGCTGAAAAATATGTTCAGACCAGAGTTCCTTAACAGAATTGACGATATTATCGTTTTCTCAAAGCTAACTCAAAAGGACATTGAAACTATTGCAGTTAATATGCTGGAGAATCTGAAGAAAAGACTTGCAGATATGGGTATGACAGTTACCTTTACTGATGAGGCTGTAAAGGAGATTGCAAAGCAGGGCTATGACGAAAATTACGGTGCAAGACCTTTGCGTAGAGCTATCCGTAGTAAAATCGAGGACGCCCTATCAGAGCAAATCCTTGAGGGTAAAATCAATAAGGAAAAGCCTGTTACCTGTGATTATAAGGAAAACTCCTTTGTTTTTGAATAATAAACTATAAGACGACTGCCACAGATGAAAATCTGTGGCAGTTTAGCTTTTGTTATTTACAAATCTATTATAGCAAGTAATATTGAAAAGTAGTGGAAGGCACTACCTGCTATGGTGAATATGTGCCATACGGAATGAAAGTACTTTACTTTTTTAATAACATAGAAAATGATTCCCAAGGTATAAAGCACACCACCTAAAATTAGGAAAAGTCCTGATATAAAGGATATTTTTTCAGTAAGTGGCTTTATGGCGAATATGATAACCCAGCCTGTGGCAACATAGCAAATCATTGAGGGGATTTTTGCTTTTTCCATATTTATGGAATTAAGGGTTATTCCAATAATTGAAGCACCCCACACTATTCCAAACAGCACCCAGCCTGTGACGCCACCTAAAATATATAGGGTAATTGGTGTATATGTACCTGCAATCAGTAGGAATATGGTGTTGTGGTCCATAATCTGAAAAAACTTCTTAACGGTTTTGTGGGTGAAGGAGTGGTACAGGGTGGACATTGTGTATAGAATAATAAGACTTGCTCCGTAAATTGCACAGCTGACAACTGCCAAGGCATTTGCGTGAATTACAGCTAACACAAGGAGTACAACCGTACCGGCTATTGATAGACAAGCCCCAATTCCGTGGGTTACGGAGCTGAATATTTCCTCCCCTAAGGTGTATTTTCTTTTTGACATTATTTTATTCCTTTCAAATTGATGTAAGACAATTTTACACTACATTGGAGAATAATTCAACGGCTACATAAAAAATGTTATTAGAAAATTTTTCAAAAAAATGGCCTCTCCCTAAGGAAAGGCCAAATAATGTTAATTGCTTATGCAATTTCTTCCATAGAACAGCAGGTGTCCACAACGCTGTGCTTAACTCTGTCCTCAACCTCTGCTCTTTTTGCATTGTTAAAACGGTCAACTGTGCCAACCAAGTATCCTGTAATTCTTCTGATTCTTTCAAATGGAACATTGTCATATGTGTACTGAACATCAACAAATTCACCATCTACTGTCAAATCTATAGTCTTAAAATACTTGTCTGGGTGGTTTTCCTTTAGCTGAGCAACATATGCGTCAACTTCTGCCTGTGGCATATCTCCGTGTACATTTACCTTCATAATTAACTTCCTCTCTCTTTTTTATTCGCCTATATATAAACTATATATATGTTTATTTTTTGGGTGTATCAATATATTACCACAATATATTGTGGTTTGCAATAGGGAATTGAAAATATTATATTACAATTTTTTAATAAAAATTACTAACTTTTTATAAACAATAACTACATAGGTCAAAACCTCTTATGTAGTTTCTGTTCCAATGCCAAAGGAAATTGACAAAGCCTCATCTACCTTGTGCATTGAGTAATTTTCAGCCTCTCCCATTTTTTCCTTTAGTCTTTTTTTGTCAATAGTACGGATTTGCTCAAGTAGGACAACAGAGTCCTTTGCAAGTCCACTTTTTCCTGTGTTGATTTCAATATGAGTAGGCAGTTTTGCCTTTTGATGCTGTGAGGTTATAGCTGCTGCAATTACTGTTGGGGAATACTTGTTGCCAATGTCATTCTGAACAATAAGTACAGGTCGTATGCCTCCCTGTTCACTTCCTACAACAGGACTTAGGTCTGCATAATATATATCTCCACGCTTAACTGTCATAATTTCACTCCCGAATTTTTCTGTTGTATTGTCTTGTAGTAGTATTTTTGCCGAAATACTTTTCTTTTATACTTTGACAATACATATTACGGAAAAATTCTTTTGGGGTTAATTTATAATTGTTTATAATTTTTGACAAATGTAATATCCATTTCCTTGGTATTGATGCTTTCTATATATCCCTCGTTGTTTAGCTTAACTGTGTAGCCCTTTGATTTTATTATGTAGCCTTCCTTATCCTTTGTAGGTGACTTGCCCTCTATACTTTCAAAGGCGTCCTTTAGCACCCTTATTGGGGCAGAGGAGGGAAGTGTGTTAAGAGGAATTTCCTCCCTAATACCCATATAGGTGATTTTCGCCCTGTCCTCACTTATATTATATGTATAGCCTTGAAGATTTTTTGGGTAGGTGACTTTAAGAGTCATTTTAGTTTCACTTCTGCTGAAATTCCCTTTAAAGCTAATATCCTCTGTACTGACACATATCCCTGAGGAAAAGTGCATTTTTGGTTCAGGAGTGGTACTGCACCCTGTTAAAGCTAAGATAATAATGACAAAAAGAAAAAACAAACCTTTCCTCAAAGTTTAACCTCTTTTCTGAACAGTTTGTTTTTACATTCCTTATTTATTTATGGTTTTAAAAACCCTTGACAGATAATTTATAACATCTCTGGGTAGCATTGAGGTTTCCCCCAGCTCCTCTCTTGCAAAGTCACCGGCTTTTCCGTGGGCAAATACACCTATACAGCCACTGTTTAGTGGGGAATACCCCTGTGCCAGAAAACTGCCAATAATTCCAGATAGCACATCGCCACTGCCACCTGTTGCCATTCCTGCATTTCCTGCATAGCTGATATATGTGTTTTCTCCGTCAGTTACAATGGTGTCAGCCCCCTTTAGAACCGTTACCACACCGTATTTTTTGCTGAATTCTTCAGCAACTCTTTGCCTGTTTTCTTCAACTTCTTTAATGGATAAGCCTGTCAGTCTGCTCATTTCCCCAGGGTGTGGAGTCAGCACAATTTGGCAGGATTTTTCGTCTAATATATGTATATGCTTTGAAAGGCAGTTTATTCCGTCAGCATCAATTAGTAGTGGCTTTTCGTAATTCCTAACAAGGTGGCAGAGTATTTTCTCTGTGTCCTCTGTTACTCCCAAGCCACAGCCAATAAGGGTTGCTTTTGCGCTGTTGGCAACCTCCATAATTTTAGAAATGTCACTGTAACTGAAGGTGCCTTCGCCGTTATCCTTTAGTGGTGTGAATACAGCCTCAAAAACATTTGATGCTACAATGGGGTAGATGCTGTCAACAACAGCAGTTTTGAGCAGTCCAATGCCACTACGGAGGGTTCCGTTACAACATAGAATTTGCGCTCCTGCCATTCCGTAGCTACCACAAATGCTAAACAAACAGCCCATACTTCCCTTGTGGGAATTATATGGGCGTGGCTTTATAGTGTTAATAAGAAAATCAAAATCTATAGTATTCATAGCTTTAGATTTCTTCCCCTCTAAGTAGTTTTAAAACCTTAATTTGCAGTTCAGGCATTAGCTTTGGTCGCATACCCTCAAGAATTGTGGTGTTAGGCTTCATAACAATAGCACAGTTGCCCCTTGCCTCGTTGTAAAAGCTAAAGGCATAAACACCTTTTTCTTCAATGTTATTTACTGTAACAAAAAATTTGTTGATTTTTCTACCAGAGTAGTTGCTGTCGGAAAATTTATCTATTGATTTTATTTCATCAATTCTGATACGGACAATTTTCTTTCTCTTTCTCTTTGCAACGATTTTATCCACCAAAAGAAAGTTGTCAACAACCTGATATTCATATTCAATCTTTTGATTTTTAATTAGATAAATAGAAAGTGGCACAGCAGCAATAAGAATAAAAAGTCCTATGTAAAGAAAATAGGGTACAATAATATAGGCAAGTGGAATACACAGTGCCGGAAGTCCCAAAGCAAGTAAAATATATACAACTGCTAATATATTATCCTTAGCTTTTCTTTCCACCTTAACTACCTGTTCACAAAATCCTTCCATTAGTCATCTCTCCTTTTAGAGAATAATACCACAAAACAAATAAAATTACAATAAAAATATGCTAAAAGTCTTGCAAAAATCTCCTTTAGATGTTAAGATAAAAAAGATAATGAACACAATGACGGAGGAAGTAGTCTGTCAGGGGCATTTATAGAGATTTCTGCCAAGGCTGTAAGCAGAGAATTGTCCGACAGTATGAAGTTCCCTTCCGAGTGGCAGTGCTGAATTTAGTGAATTAGTAGGTGCTGACGGTGGTCACCGTTATATGACAGCAAAGTGCCTGTATTTTGTGCAGGAATTTTGGGTGGTACCACGGATATTATTCGTCCCAGAGATTACTCTGGGACTTTATTTTTTACGGAGGTTAATAATGGAGGAAAAAATCTTAAATTTGAAAAATCAGCTTAGTGCTGAGCTTTCCGAAATCGAAAATCTTGTTGACCTTGACAAGGTTAGGGTTGCCTACCTTGGAAAAAAGGGTAGTGTAACAGGACTGCTTAAAGGTATGAAGGACCTTTCCCACGAGGAAAGAAAGGAATTTGGTAAAAAGGTAAATGAGCTAAAAACAGCAGTTGCCAAGGCTATTGAGGACAAAACTGTTGAGCTAAAGGAAAAAGAAATTGAGGCTGAAATAAAGTCTATGCCACAGATTGATATTACAACTCCTGCACAGCTACAGAGGGGTTCATATCATCCTATTACACTTGTTCAGCGTCAATGTGAAGAAATTTTCCGTTCAATGGGCTTTAATGTTGAGGATTATTCAGAGGTTGTTACAGATTATGAGTGCTTTGAATCACTAAATATTCCTAAGCACCACCCTGCAAGAGATATGCAGGACACATACTATCTTGAAAACGGTCAGCTACTCAAGTCACAGACTTCTGCTGCTCAGAATGCAATTCTCAAGAAGTATGGCAAGGATTTAATTGAAAAGGGTGTGCCAATCAGAGCAATTTTCCCAGGCAGATGCTTCCGTAACGAGGCAACTGACGCTTGTCACGAAAATACCTTCTTCCAGATGGAGGGTGTTATGGTTGACAAGGACATCAGCATTTCAAACCTAATTTACTTTATGAAAACTATGCTTTCAGAGGTTTTCCAAAAGGACATCAATGTAAGACTTCGCCCAGGATTTTTCCCATTCGTTGAGCCTGGCTTTGAGCTTGATATAAGCTGTCTTATTTGTGGTGGCGAGGGTTGCCCTTCCTGTAAGCACAGTGGTTGGCTTGAGCTTTGCCCTTGTGGTATGATTCACCCAGAGGTGCTTAGAGAGGGTGGCATTGACCCTGAACAGTACACAGGCTTTGCCTTTGGTCTTGGTCTTACAAGACTTGCTATGATGAAGTACGGAGTTAAGGATATTCGTGACCTTAACAGTGGTAGCCTTAAGGCACTAAGTCAGTTTACAGACGATAAGTAATTGTTAGGATAGTTAGGAGAAGAATTATGTTTTTATCAATGAACTGGATAGAAGATTTTGTTGATTTACAAGGTCTTGACAAGGTTGAGCTTATACATCAGTTTTCACTTTCAACAGCAGAGGTGGAAAACGAAATTTTCTTTAAAGGCTCTGATTTATCCGGTGTTGTTGTGGCAGAAATTAAGTCTGTTGAAGAACACCCTGAGTCAAAAAAGCTACATCTTCTAAAGGTGGATGCAGGTGACAGCGAGCTGACAGATGTTGTCTGTGGCGCACCAAATGTTAGAGTTGGTATGAAAACTGCCTTTGCAAAGGTTGGTGCAAAGCTGGGAGAAATCACAATAGCACCTCGACCACTTGCAGGCTTTATGTCCTGTGGTATGTGTTGCTCTGAGGCTGAAATCGGCATTAGCGACGACAACTCAGGCATTATGGATATTACAGAGGATGTGCCAAACGGTACAGATATAAAAAAAGTTTTTGAAATTGAGGATATTGTCTTTGAGGTTGACAACAAGTCCCTTACAAACCGTCCTGACCTTTGGGGTCACTATGGTATTGCAAGAGAATTTGCCTCCCTTGCAGGTAGAGAGCTTAAGCCTCTTGAAGTTGAGGATTTACAGCAGTATAACAGCCTTGCAAAGGTTGATATGAAGATTGAGGACAAGCTGTGCCAGAGATATTCCTGTATGCAGGTGGAGAACATTAAGAGAACAGTTAGCCCTGTTAATATGAGAATTAGACTGTTCTATTGTGGTATGAGAGGCATAAACTTCCTTGCAGACCTTACCAACTACCTTATGCTTGAAATGGGTCAGCCTATGCACGCATTTGATTCCCGTAAAGTGGAGAAAATCAGAATCAAGCGCTTTAGTGAGCCTTTTACCTTCCAGACCCTTGACGGTGTTGAAAGAAATATTGATGAAAATACCCTTATGATTTGCAACGACAACACACCTGTTGCCATAGCCGGTATTATGGGTGGCCTTGACTCTGAAATTGTTGATGACACCACAACATTAACCCTTGAGTCAGCAACCTTTGACTCTGTTTCAATCCGTAAGTCAACAGTAAGACTTGCCCACAGAACTGACGCTTCAATGCGTTATGAAAAATCCCTTGACCCTGAAATGACAGTTACTGCCATTGGCAGATTTATTAAGCTACTTAGGGATTACGACAAGGATATTAAGGTTGTGTCTGCTCTTACTGATGAATATGCATATCATTACGATACAGTTACACTTTCCTTCGACAAGAACTTTGTCAACAGATATACAGGTATTGAAATTTCAAATGATGAAATTGTAAAGACTCTAACCTCCCTTGGCTTTAAGGTTACTCTTGAGGGAGATAACTTCACCGTTGTTGTACCATCTTGGAGAGCAACAAAGGATGTTACAATCAAGGCAGATATTATTGAGGAAATCACAAGAATTTACGGCTACGATAACTTTGAAATTAACACAACTCGTTCACCACTTTACCCTGTAAGAAAGCAGGATGTTAAGAGTGATGAGGAGAAAATTAAGGATATGCTGGTTAAGAGGTACAACCTCCACGAGGTTCACTCCTATGTTTGGGCATATAATGATGAGCAGAAGGCCCTTGGTATTCCTGTTGAGGAAAATGTAAGACTTGCCAATGCTACAAACCCAAATATTGAAACTATCCGTAGGTCCATTATTCCAACACAGCTTTGTCAGGTTAAGACAAACACAGGCTATGCTTCTGATTTTGGTATTTTTGAAATCGGCAGAGTTGTTGATGGCCTTGACGAAAATAACCTTTGCATTGAGAAAAAGAACCTTGCAATTACTCTCTTTAGCAAAACTGAGGATATTAAGAGCCTTTACCTAAAGCTCCGTGACATTATTGCAACAATTACAGATGATTTAAAGCACAAGGAAGTTAGCTTTGTAACAGCACAGGCAACTCACAGCTATGAGCATCCTGTTAACCTTAACAGCATTGTTATTGAGGGCAAGACCATAGGTACAATGGGTATTGCTCACCCTGTTGTTAGCAAGAAAATTGACAAAAAGGCAAATATTGTTTTTGCTGAGCTTGATGTTGAGGCTTTTGCAAAAATCAAGAATGATAGCATAAGCTATAGTGAGCCTTCAAAGTTCCCACCAATGACCTACGACCTTAGCCTTGACATTAAGGACGGTATGCTCTACAGTAAGCTAAAGGAATGTTGGATTGGCTTAGGTGAGGAAATTCTTAAAAATACAAGAATTGTTGATACCTATGATACAGAAACTATCCACAGTATGACTGTAAGATTTGAATTCTCCTCAAATGAGAGAACTCTTTCTTCAGAGGAAGTACAGTCTGTAATGGATAAGGTTATAGAAAATCTCAAGAAAATCGGTGTAAATCTGAGAGGATAAGACAGAAAAGTGCTGTCACCTTATACAATACTTAGGTGACAGCCGAATTTTTGTGCAATATTTATATGCAAATTCAATAAAAAGTTGACATTAGCTTATAAGTATGTTATTATAATTGTGATACTAAAATCAGGTTCACTGTAAGGTGGTTCTGATATACAGTCGGAGGTGTTTCCATGCTTGATAAGACAATGATTTTTTCACTAAATGGTGATAGAGATCAGGAAATAAAAGAGGCAATGATTAAGGTGTATGATGCCCTAAAGCAGAAAGGCTACAATCCTATAAATCAAATTGTTGGTTATATTCTTTCTGAGGACCCTACCTATATTACAACCTATAATAACGCCCGTAATATTATCAGCTCAATGGATAGAGATGAATTACTGGAAGCACTTGTGAAGTCTTACCTTAACATTTAAACTCGATTTCGCAAGTGTAGTGGTACACTTGCGTCTTTTTATGAAAGAAGGTTCAATTATGGCAGAGAAAAAAGAATTTATGACATACAAAGGCAAGCCACTTGTAAGATGTGGCAAGGAGCTTTATTATGGAAATATGGATGAGCCATTTGTTATCCATATGATTATTAAGTCCACAAAGGATGTAAACGGACTTGAGGTTGCTGACAAGGTGGCTATTCAGCTTATGGCAACTGACCCTAACCTTTCAGCAAGAAAACAGCTTGTAAAAACAAGCGAGAAGTCAGGTCTTTATCTTGCACTTGATATTTCCGAGGTATGGCTTAACAAGGCTTTAAAGGAAGCTAAAAAAGCACAGCAGTAAAAGTAATACAAAAGTGATTATCCCCCTCAATGAGGGGGATAATTTTTTATACTTATAAATTAGCTAATAGCTTTTTTTAGAGCCTCTGTTTTGTCGGTTTCTTCCCATTTTACATTAAGGTCAGTTCTGCCCATATGACCATAGGCAGCAGTTGGAAGGAACTTTGTGTTTCTTAGGTTTAACTCATTGATAATTGCAGCAGGACGGCAATCAAATACCTTGTTTACTGCATTTGCAAGGTCTTGATTTGAATACTCACTTGTGCCAAAGGAGTCAACCATAATGGAAACAGGCTTTGCAACACCGATTGCATAAGCAAGCTGAACCTCACACTTCTTTGCAAGACCAGAAGCTACAATGTTCTTTGCAATATATCTTGCATAGTAAGCAGCACTTCTATCAACCTTTGTTGGGTCCTTACCACTAAAAGCACCACCACCGTGGCTACCGTAGCCACCGTAGGTATCAACAATAATTTTTCTACCTGTAAGACCAGAGTCACCTGCAGGGCCACCGATTACAAATCTGCCTGTTGGGTTAACTAAAATTCTTGTTGAGTCTGTAATAAGATGTGCAGGAATAACAGGCTTAATAACATTCTCAATAAGGTCGGACTTAATCTGCTGTAGTGTAACATCCTCATCGTGCTGTGTGCTGATTACAACTGTGTCAACAGACACAACCTTGTTGTTCTCATAAAGTGCAGTCACCTGTGTTTTTCCGTCAGGACGGAGATAGGAGAGAGTGCCGTTCTTTCTAACCTCAGTTAGCTTTTTTGCTAACTTGTGTGCAAGGGAGATTGTCAGTGGCATAAGCTCCTCTGTTTCGTCACAGGCATAGCCAAACATCATACCCTGGTCACCTGCGCCAAACTGGTTAAGAGTGTCCTCCTCGCCGTCCTTTAGCTCATAGCTTTCGTTAACGCCCATAGCAATATCTGGAGATTGAGTTGTAAGTAAATTGGTGATTTTGCAGTTGTTACCGTTGAAAAGTAGCTTGTCGTCATTGTAGCCGATTTCATTTATAACATTCCTTGCAATAGCCTCGTAATCAACCTTTGCTGTTGTGCTGATTTCACCCATAATGTTAACCATACCGGCAACTGCTGTGGTTTCACAGGCTACATGTGCCATATTGTCCTGCTGAAAAATTGCGTCAAGAACTGCGTCAGAAATCTGGTCGCAGACTTTGTCAGGATGTCCTTCTGTTACTGACTCTGATGTAAATAAATGCTTTGCCATAATTATCTTCCTTTCCTTTTAATAAACACTAAAAAGCCACTGCCGAAAGACAGTGGCTTAGTAACTCATCTTTCGGATATACCGCAGGATTTAGCACCTTGCATAGCAGGTTGCCGGACTTCACAGGGCCTGTCCCTCAGTCACTCTTGATAAGAAATATTTGATTATCTTGTAAGAGTATAGCACAATATGTAGTACCGTGTCAATACCCTTGTTTGAGATTTTAGAGAATTTTGGTTTTAACGGGTTGTTGTAGTTTTTGTGTTCTGGTGTATGGAGGGGTTGGTGTTTTGCTCGTCCATAAGCTCATAGGAGCCACCAAACTTATTAAGCACCTTTGCAACGGCATTGTAAATGTCTGTATCAGCATCTATGTTCACAAGAGAAAGTGTTGGGTTTTCCTCTTGAGAAAGCCTTTTTTCAAGCTCAAGGGCAGAAATCAATTCTTCACCGTTGTAGGTTATTACATTTTCAGAAACCGTAACAACCACCAGAGTTTCGTGAATATCCTGTTGGCTCTGGCTTTCCTCCTGTACTATGGATTCAGTAGTGGCAGGTTCGGTGCTTTTTATGTAAGTGCTGTCTTCTTCATTCTTATTTAATAATAGAAAAACTCCTGCAACACAAAGTACAGCTACAAGTACTAAAGCAATAGCTATGAAAATACCCTTGCCACCTTTATTTTTCTTTTTTGCAGGTTTTCTTTTTTCTTCAATACCGTGACTTCCACGCTTAGCCATATAATCACCTCTCCTTATAATGTAACACAAAACTCAAAAATCTTCAACAGCTTTATAAAGGAAATGGTGGGTTGCCCCACCATTCTAAATATTATTATCCAACCTTGTCAAACTGTGAATTGTAAAGCTCTGCATAGTAGCCACCCTTTTGGAGTAATTCCTGATGATTACCCTGCTCCACAATATCTCCGTCCTTCATAAACAGAATCAGGTCGGCATCTCTGATTGTTGAAAGTCTGTGGGCAATAATAAAGCTTGTTCTGCCCTTCATCAAATTGTCCATAGCCTTCTGAATACGAACCTCGGTTCTTGTGTCAACAGATGAGGTTGCCTCGTCCAAAATAAGAATTTTTGGGTCGGCAAGAATTGTCCTCGCAATAGTTAAAAGCTGTTTCTGTCCTTGGCTAACATTGGAGGCTTCCTCGTTTAGCTCCATATTGTAGCCGTCAGGAAGATGCTTGACAAAGCTGTGAACATGGGCAGATTTTGCAGCCTCTATAACTTCCTCATCGGTAGCATCCAACTTGCCGTAACGGATGTTTTCCATAATTGAGCCTGTAAATAGCCAGGTGTCCTGTAGCACCATACCATAAAGCTCACGGAGCTCCCTTCTGTCAAAGGAATTTATATCCTCTCCGTCAACAAGAATATGACCACCGTTTATGTCATAGAACCTCATAAGGAGCTTAACCATAGTTGTTTTACCTGCACCAGTTGGTCCAACAATGGCAATCTTCTGACCCTGCTTAATTTTTGCAGAAAAATCATTGATGATAATTTTGTCAGGGTTGTATCCAAACTTAACATTTTTAAATTCAACATCACCTGTAATGTCATCAACAGTTTTGTTGCAGTGGTGCTTTGCAAACTGTTCTTCCTCATCTTCGTTTATAAAGTCAAATATTCTTTCGGCAGATGCACCCATTTGCTGAATCATATTTGTAACCTGAGCAAGTTGCTGAATTGGCTGTGTAAACTGTCTTACATATTGAATAAAGGACTGAATATCACCAATTTGAATACTGCCTTGAATTACAAGGTAACCACCAAGAACTGCAATAGCCACATAGGCAATATTGCCGATAAGGTTCATCATAGGACCGGAAAGACCAGAGAAGAACTGGCTTTTCCAGGCTGACTTGTAAAGCACATTGTTTGACTTTTCAAATTCCTCAACATTTCTGTCAACTGTGTTAAAAGCCTGAACTATGTTTGTTCCACCAATGGTTTCCTCAACCTGACCGTTAACATGACCTAAGTAGTCCTGCTGATTACGGAAGTGCTTTTGAGAAATTTTGAAGATTACTGCAATAAGCATCATTGAAATTGGCAGTACAAACAGGGCAATAACTGTCATTAGCCAATCAATGCTGAACATCATATAAAGCACACCGATAATTGTGGAAATAGAGGTTACAGCTTGAGTTGCCACCTGATTAAGGCTCTGGCAAAGGGTGTCAACATCGTTTGTAATAATAGAAAGTGTTTCACCTGTTTGCTTTCTGTCAAAATAGTTCATTGGCAGAAGATGAATTTTCTTTGAAATATCGTCACGGAGCCTGTAACCAACCTTTTGGGTAACAGTTGACATAATAAAGTTCTGTACAAAGCCCATAATACTACTTGTAATGTAAATTGCAAGTAGCCACACAAGTATCCCTGCAATTTTGCCAAAGTCAATACCTGACCCACCTGAGTACTTGCTCATAATTCCGTTGAAAAGCTCGGTAGTTGCATTACCAAGGATTTTTGGACCAATTACATTGAACACGGTGCTTCCAATGGCGAAAAGCATAACAATAATAATGGCGATTTTGTATCTTCCAATATAATTTAGCAGTGCCTTAATTGAGCCTTTAAAGTCCTTTGCCTTTTCTCCTTGCATATTATGTGGGCGTTTTCCTTTTACTCCCATTACTGCAATTCCTCCTTTGAAAGCTGACTCTCTGCTATGTCACGGTAAACCTGACAGCTTTCCATTAGCTCCTTGTGAGTGCCAATTCCAGCCATTTCACCGTTGTCAAGAACAATAATCTGGTCAGCGTTAAGAACTGTGCTTATTCGCTGTGCAACAATAATAATTGTGCTATCCTTAATGTTATCACTAAGAGCCTGTCTTACTGCAACATCTGTCTTAAAGTCCAAGGCTGAAAAGCTGTCGTCAAATATGAGGATTTCAGGCTCGTTGGCAATAGCTCTTGCTATGGAAAGTCGCTGTCTTTGACCACCTGAAACATTTGTACCACCCTGGCTTATTATTGTGTCATAGCCATTTGGCTTTTCCTCAATAAAGCTCTTTGCCTGTGCAATTTCTGCTGCCTTTTCAATCTTTTCCATTGGCATATTTTCATCAGCAAAGGCGATGTTGCTTTTAATTGTACCTGAGAAAAGCATACCCTTTTGCGGTACATAACCGATTTTTCCTCTTAATTCTTCAAGAGAAACATCCTTTATATCGCATCCGTCAACAGTAATACTGCCCTCAGTAGCGTCATAGAACCTTGGAATAAGGTTGATAAGTGAGGACTTACCACTACCTGTTGAGCCAATAATAGCTGTGGTTTCCCCAGGCTTTGCCTTAAAGCTGATGTTGTGTAGTACAGGCTCATCAGCTCCAGGGTAAGTAAAGGTTACATCATTAAATTCAACATAACCCTTGTTTTTGGAAAAGCTCTGTGGATTTTCCGGACTTTTAATGCTGATTTCTGTATCAAAAACCTCACCAAGTCGCCTTGCAGAAACAACAGCTCTTGGCAGAATAACACTTGCCATACAAATCATAAGGAATGACATAATAATCTGCATTGTGTACTGAATAAATGCCATTATATCTCCCACCTGCATATTGCCACTATCAATTTGATGTGAGCCAACCCATACAATAAGCACTGTTGTGCCATTCATAACCAGCATCATAGCAGGGAACATTATAGCCATAATTCTGTTTACAAAAAGGTTGGTTTTCATCAGATTAGTGTTTGCCTTGTCAAATCTGTCAACCTCAAAGCTTTCCCTGCTAAAGGCTCTGATTACAGGCAAGCCTGTAAGTATTTCTCTGGAAACAAGGTTTACCCTGTCAATAAGCTTTTGCAGTATGTTAAACTTAGGCATAGCCACAATCATAAGGAAGGCAACAAGTAGTATAACAATGCCAACTGCAAGGCCGATTACCCAAACCATTCCTCCACTCATTTTTGTAACCTTAAGTAATGCTCCCACACCGAGAATTGGTGCATAAAGTATCATTCTTAACATCATAATAATAAACATCTGCACCTGCTGAATATCGTTTGTGCATCGTGTAATTAGGGAAGCGTTGCTGAATTTGTTGCTTTCATTTGCAGAGAAGTTTACTATCTGACTGTAGGCGTGACTTCTCAAATCCCTTGCAAAGCGAGATGCCACTACTGATGCAATGAGAGAAACTAAAATCATACAGACAAAAACAAGTATTGCATAGCCAAGCATTACAAGACCTGCCTCAACAATGTAGTCAATGCGAATTTGGTCGGTGTCAACACCTGCACTTCTCATAAGACTTTCTGTGTAAGGCACAACAACCTGTTTTATTGTGTCCTCACCAAGCTCCTCAAATGCCTTTAGCTGTTTATCCAGAATATCTGTAATTTCTGCCTTTGTACTGTCAGAAAAAAGTGGCATAAGGCTGAATAAGTCAAGTTCACCCTTGCTTTCTTTCTGTAGCTCCATAAACTTCATCTGATTTTGGGGTGTCATCTCCTTAACATCCTTTTCCATAATTTTCTGGAATTCAGTTGTATCAATTTCTCCACTAACTGACTCCTCACTTAGCTCACCACTTTGGGATTTTTCCAACATATAGGTAATGAGCATTGGCTTTTCCAAGGTGTCAGATAAAGTCTGGCTGTCCTTTTCCTCAAGGTCCTTTAGTACAACAATATCCTTATTCTTGTACTTTTCCTCCTTGTAGCAAGAGGTTACAAAATCTGCATTTTCCTTGCTCATAAACAGCTTGATTTTCTCCATTTCTTCCTTTGGAGCCTTGTCAGGTGTTACGCAGTCAATACCTGCCTGCTGAATACCTATGTTAACAATGTTGCTGGTATAGGTAGGCAGGGATAAATCGCAGTACGCCTGAACAGCCAATAATACCAAAGCAAAAAGTGTTGGTAAAATTGCAGGCTTAAAGTGCTTTATAAGCTTTACCAAAATAATTCTCCTTTCTTTCTATTATATTCTTTTATAGTATAACACCTTTTAAATTTATAAACAATGTACATTTAAAAAACTATGTTCAATAATTATCAAAATTTTTGGGGAAAATTTACAATGGAAGTTGACAGACATCCCTTGCGCTTGATTATGTTTTATGTTAATATAGCTGTGAATAGAAAAGGGGGATATAAATTGAATTTTATTAAAAAGAAGTCATTGGGTATTTTGATTTCTGCCGTAATCGCAGGAATTTCAACCCTACTTGCAGGTGTTAAAATAGGTGGTTTTTCCTTTGATATTATTGGTGCGCCTGTTTTTGCCATTATTTTCGGTATGATAATCACCTTGATTGCACCAAAACTTGCATCTTCACCAAATGTTAAAGAGGGCATTACCTTTACATCAAAGAAAATTCTTCAATATGCAGTTATTATTTTGGGCTTTTCCCTTAACATTCAAACTGTAATTTCAGTTGGTGGACAGAGCTTGCCTGTTATTGTGTCAACAATCTGTACATCTCTAATTGTTGCATTTCTTCTTAGTAAGCTAATGAAAATGGACAAGAAGGTGTCAATCCTTGTGGGAGTTGGCTCATCAATTTGTGGTGGCTCTGCTGTTGCAGCAACTGCGCCTGTTATTGATGCTGACGATGAGGAGATTGCTCAGTCAATTTCAGTAATTTTCCTATTTAATATTATTGCAGCTTTAATTTTCCCAACCTTAGGTGGTGTTCTTGGCCTGACAAATGAGGGCTTTGCCCTGTTTGCAGGTACTGCTGTTAACGATACTTCCTCTGTTACAGCGGCAGCCTCTGCTTGGGATAGTATGTATAATACAAATGGTGCTGTACTTGCAAGTGCCACAACAGTAAAGCTAACAAGAACCTTGGCGATTATTCCAATCACCCTTGTACTTGCATTTATCCGTACAAGAAGTGCAAAGAAGAACAATACAGAAACAGGCACAAAGGTGAAGTTTAGCAAGATTTTCCCTTGGTTTATCATCTACTTTATTATTGCATCTCTGATTACAACAGGTGTTGCATTCTTGCCGGAAAGTGGCTTTACAGGCTTTTATAATCAGCAGTTCATTCCATTTGCAAAATTCCTTGCAAAGTTCTTTATTGCAATGGCTATGTGTGCTATCGGCCTTAACACCAATGTTGTTAACCTTGTGAAAAAGGGTGGCAAGCCAATTCTCCTTGGCTTCTGCTGTTGGATTGCAATTACAGGTGTCAGCCTTGTAATGCAAAGTGTTCTGGGTTATTGGTAAAATAAAAATATAATTCAAAGAATAATTCAAAATGCACTTGTACTTGTGTTGCTTAATACAAATACAGGTGCATTTTTGAAGTGAATAATGAAGAATAAAGACCTTTTAAAACCTTCAAAGTTTGAGTGAAAATAAAAATTTGAAAATTTGCAATTTTCCCCTTGACAAATGTAAGAACATTGTGTATAATAACACTTGCGTTGAAAAAATGTAATATGCGGGTGTGGCGGAATTGGCAGACGCGCTAGATTTAGGTTCTAGTGTTCACCGACGTGCAGGTTCAAGTCCTGTCACCCGCACCATAGAAAAAGGAATGTCATACGACATTCCTTTTTCTATTATTACAAGCAATAGGGTGACAGGACTTGAAGGCGAGCGTTAATAAAACTACAAAGTATGTCACCTGCACATTCATCAATAAGTATCTATCGACGTTTCAATTTTCTACAGACTGAATCCCCTTGTGTAGCAAGGGGATTTTTGCATATAAAGAATTATTAGTTTTTTTAATATATTATTTTTCTCTTTTTAATAATTAAAATAGTAGATAAAAAGAAAAGTCCCATTTTTAGTACTGATGATTTGTTATTATGTAAGTGATGGAAAATTACATAACAAATTATTTCCAATTTGGATAGATTAAAAATTATTAATTAAATAAACACTATTTATAATCCAATATGTTTAGATTTATAGGACTATTTTATCATACATAAATGATTAAAGCGAATTATTATATTGCATAAAAACAATAGTGTTTGGTTAATAAAAATGTTATAAATCATCATTAAATAAAGGCTAGGACATTGATAATCCAGAAAATTGTGATATACTATACTTAAGGTGAAAAAATTATCCCAAAATATCAAAAATATGTATTCTTTAGAATTGTTATTAAAAAATATAATATAGGAGGTAAATAATGAAAATTCTTTTGTGTATGAAATTGAAGAATGATAAGTTGTCTATTGATTACAGGCGAGTGATATTGTCATTTTTCAAGAAAGCACTTTCGGAAATTGCTGATGGAGAGTATTACGAAAAATATTACTTTACACCAGAAAGAAGAAATTTCACTTTTGCTGTGAACTTGCCTAATCCAAAATTCTTAAAAAATGACATTACTTTAGGTAAAAATGAATTTCGTATAACTGTTTCTACAGCAGATAAAACCACAGGCTTTGTGTTGATGAGTGCTTTTATTAAACAAGTAGGTCGTACTTTCCCAGCACCACTTGGTAATGTGTTTACTCTTATAAATGTTTCTCAACAAGGCGAAAAGCTAACCAATACAAATACAGTGCTTGTAAAAATGCTTAGCCCACTATGTATTAGAGAACATATTAGAGAAGGCAATAAGGATCATTACTATTCTGTTAGTAGCGATAACTTTGAAAAAAAGGCAAATTTGATTATCAAAGAACAGCTTATTGATTCTGGCTTTGATAAGGAGAGAGTTGAGAATTTCTCAATTAAACCTATCAACAGTAAAAAGACGGTAGTCTTTCACTACGGTAATTACATAGAGTGTAGTTTAGGTGATTTTGTACTAAGTGGTGATAAGTCTATTATTAATTACTTGCTACAAAGCGGTATGGGTTCAAGAAAATCTGCTGGTTTTGGATTTCCATTACTAATTGCAGATTAAGTTGGAGGTGATTATTTGAAAACAAGAATTGATTATGATGGCTTTGATACACTTATTCAGCCAACTGATTGGCGATATTCTGCAGCTTGTTTAGGATTATATAAGTTTTTAGAATATTCTGGCTTTGACTATAAATTGCTTAATGACTGCGAAGATGAAGTTGAGGGTGCAATATACGGTTTTGACGGAATACTGTATAAGAGTAGTGACATAACTGAAGAAAATTACCTGCTTTTTGCAGAAAATTATTTTAAAAATGATATGACTTATTTAATAATTATTAAACTTCTGCAAAAAAATGAATTTACCGATGAGGATATTAAGAATGTAAATGATTTAATGAAAAGTAAAACTGTACTTAAAAAAATATTTGGCAAAACAAAGTTTGATGGTAGCAACAAGGATGCTATTGAAAACTTAATCAATGAAAACAAAATTGAAATTATTAAAAGTATTTTTAGGTATGGTAAGAATCTTTATAGTAATTTTTGCAATAGTAATTTGCTTTTAACAGAAAGTAATAATCATTGTAGATTATCTGGTTATACAGTTGATGAAGGCAGAAAAACAAGATTTTTAGGATTTTGTTTTTCTAAAGAAAGTGTGGAATGTAATGATGTTATAGAATTTGACTTTATTCCTTTTGCTTTCTCAAATTCAGATATGCACGAAACATATTTTGTTAACAATAATTCCTCAATAAAACACCTGGTAAACACAAATAAAATCTTGTCAGATGAACTATCGAAAATTTCAGAGGAACTACAAAAAAATGGAATGAAAGCATCCAAAAAACATTTGTTATGTGTGTTGCAACAATCTGACGACTTTATTAATTATGATGTGGAAATCATTATGAAGGATAGGAACAATGATTACTACAACACATTGTTTGTTAGAGTAGAAAGGCTGAGAGCTTTAAAAGAACTTAAAGAAAAGAAACTTTCATTTACATACAAAATAGCTGAGAATTATTGGCTGGACCTTGAGAAAGAAGTTTATGAGAGATGTTTGAACAATGTTTTGCTTGACGACCTTATAGAAAGAATGTTGAAAATCCTTTTTGATAAAGAAGTAAACAAAAATATTGTACAATTAAGAATAAAAACATTGGTTGATATTAATGTGTTATGGAAAGGAAATTTGATTATGGACGAATTGAAAAACGCTAAAGATTTAGGATTTGTTGTTTCTCAAAGGCTAATTGAGAAACGAGGCAAAAATAAAATCAGCTCATATCAACAGAAAATTATCAGTGCTCTTGTGGCTCATGATTATGACAGAGTAAAGGAAGTTTTACTTAGTCTTTCTGCTTATTCGGGAGTTGAATTCTTTTTCTTCTATAAATTTTTGGAGGATGCAGAAAAGTATAAAGATTTAGCCTTTGCTTTTGCAAGTTCACTAAAAGACCCATCAGATAACAAAAATCAAGTAACTAAATAAAGGAGATTAACTATGAAAAATACAGCTCTTACATTAACCGTAATCGCAAATATGACAAGTAACTATGGTGAAAGCCTAGGTAATATTTCAAGTGTACAAAAGGTATATAGAGGTGGCAAGGAATATGCTACTCGTAGCAGAGAAAGTTTGAAAAATGCAATTTGTGTACAAGCAGGACTTTATGATGACTTACAAACATCAAATGATGGAGCTATGCAAAAGTTGGTGACAAAAGATATTAACGCAGCAACTTGTAAGGCACTTGAAGGTGGCTATATGTCCACAAAAGATGTTACATACATTAGAAACAGCTCTTTCTACCTTACAGATGCAGTTTCTGCTGAACCATTTATCAGTGATGCTCGTTTCCACAACAACCTTTACCTTGCTACAAACTTTGCAAAGGCTAACGGTCTCAATGTTCAAAATAATTCAAAGGACTGTGGCTTAATGCCATATCAGTATGAATATGATAAATCTATCAAGATTTATAGCATTACTATTGACCTTGAAAAAGTTGGTGTTGACCAAAATTTTGATGCTGAGGCTAGTTCAGAAGAAAAATGCAACAGAGTAATATCTATTGTTGATGCAGTAGAGAATCTTTCTTTAGTTGTTAAAGGTAACCTTGACAATGCAGAACCTATCTTTATTGCCGGTGGTTTGTCACCAAGAAAAACCCATATGTTTGAAAATGCAGTAAGGGTAGTAGGTAAGAACCTTGTTATTGAACCGGTAAAGGAAAAGCTGGATATGGGGTTTGCTTGTGGTTTAATGCGTAACGGTCAGTTAGGTAACGAAGACGAAATTGTCAGAGAGCTTAACCCAACAACTGTGCCTGAATTCTTTAATCAACTAAGAGAAGATATAAAGGCTTATTTTGCAGATTAAGGTGGAATTAATTTGAAAGCAGTACGACTTCATTTAAAACAAAACAGTGCGAATTATAGGAGAGAAGAAACTGTAAATTGCCGAATGACATATCCTTTGCCACCTTATTCAACAGTAATCGGTGCTATCCACAAGGCATGTGGATATACCGATTATCACCCTATGAAAGTTAGCATACAAGGTAAGTATGGTTCTCTTAAAACAAGATTGTTTAAGGAAAATTGTTTTCTGAATTCGTTACAAAATGATAGAAATACCCTTGTAAAGTTGCGAAACCCTGATATGCTTTCTACTGCTTATGATGTTGTTGCAGTAGCACAAAAATCCCAAGGAAATGACTTTGAAAAGGGTATCACTATCAATGAGGTAAACAAGGATTTGTTAGAAGAATATAGATTCTTAAAGAGAACAAAAAGGCGCATAGACAAGCACAAAAAAATTATAAAGAATTTGAAAGAAAAGGTTAAGGAAATGAAAGCAGATGAAAATGTTTCTGCTGAAGAATTAAAAGCCTTTGATAAAAGAGTTAAAGAAATTGACAAAATCTACAAAAAATATGAGGAAGTCAAATACACTATTCCGTACTCAAGGTTTAGAACATTAGCAACCGGTCCAAAGTATTATGAAATGCTTTATGATATTGAACTGGTAATTCATATTGTTAGTGACCCAAGCACAATGCAGGATATTGTTGATAATATTTGCAATCTAACGGCAATCGGTAGAGGAGAGGACTTTGTTGAGGTTCTTGAATGTGCAGAAACAGAATTGCAAGAGGGATATATAGAGTATGATATGCCTGATTCACCACTTGATTTGTATATGCCATTAGAATTAGTAGAAAAAAATGAGGATAGTTTGGATCTTAATAGTAACCCAGTTGGTAAATATGCTAATGGCACAAAATATCTTTTACCTAAAGATTACACCGTTGAAAATCTAAAGGGTGGAATGAGAAAGAGAAATTTTAATAGAATACCTGTAATTTATAACAAGTTGGTATTTATTGAAGGTGAATGTGAGGGTATTTACTTGGATAGTTGTGACGGAGAGAATTACGCAGTATTTCTTGCATAGGTGAATTATGGATTTTTGTAACGCTTTAGCAAAACCTGATGAAACCATAGAGCAACACACAAACAAGTTAATTGATTGTGCAAAGTTGCTTTATGATTTAGGTTATATTAGGTCAGAGGAACTTTATAAAGATTTATTAGTGGCTTGTAAAAATCACGATATGGGAAAGATGAATTCTCAATTTCAATCTCGTATAAAGAGAAAATCAAAGTACGATTATAACAAGGAAGTACCTCACGCATTATTATCGATTTTCTTTGTTGATAAAAATGAATGTAACGACTACACAAGTGTTTTATTTGCAGTGCTATTCCATCATTATCACAAAGAGTCACCATTGCACATTTTTAATAACGATGCTGTACTTGTGAAGGAGTTTTTATCTGAACTGAATTTTCAATCTACTGATTACAATAAAATGCGCAGAAGTTTAAAAAATGTTAAGAAAATTTTTGAAACAGAACTTAATGATAAAGAAAAACAATATTCGGTACTTTTAAAGGGACTTTTACACAAATGTGATTATAGCGCTAGTGCAAATATCCCCGGAGAAATGAAGAACGACTTTTTGCTCCAAAGTATAGAAAAATGGAGAAGGGAAAAATTTCAGTACAATACACTCCAAAAATTTTGTATGGCAAATACTAGTGAAAACATTATGGTAACTGCTCCTACCGGAATGGGAAAAACTGAAGCAGGACTTTTGTGGTGTGGTGACAACAAATGTTTCTTTGTGTTACCACTAAAAACAGCTATCAACGCAATGTATGACAGAATAAAAGACCTTGTAGGAAGTGAATACAAAGGCAGAGTTGCCCTGGTACACTCTGATATGAAATCCTACTATCTGCAAGATGCCAATGCAGATGACTTATCTTATGATTTTGCATATGAAGAATACAGTAAGCAGTTTTGTCTGCCACTCACTGTATGTACACCGGACCAAATTTTTGATTTTGCCCTAAAGTTTCCCGGTTATGAATATAAATTAGCTGTTTCTTCTTATTCAAAATTTATCATTGACGAAATTCAAATGTACTCTCCTGATGTTCTTGCAGCAATTATTTTTGCTATTAAGATGATACATACAATGGGAGGAAGAGTAGCGGTTTTAACTGCAACTTTGCCACCATTTGTAAAGGAAGAGTTGCTTAAAATTTTTGGAGATGATGTTAAGTTAGCAGATTTTTCAGAAGAAGGTATATTGCGACATAATGTAAAAGTATTTGATGCTACTTTAAATTCTGATGACGTTGTAGATATTGTAAGTAAAACAAAATCAGACAAAGTGAAAAAGTACCTTGTTGTATGTAACACAGTGAAAACTGCAAATAGAATTTATAAGGAACTTTCAACAAGTAATATTGATGCTGATATAAATCTTTTTCACGCTAATTTTATTAAAAAAGACAGAATGAAAAAAGAAAAAGAAATTATATTTGCCTCAAAGAAAAAACTTGAAGAAATGGAGAAGCCGGAAATCTGGATTTCTACTTCTGTTGTAGAAGCAAGTCTTGATATTGATTTTGACATACTAATTACTGAGTTAGCAGATTTATTCTCGCTTTTTCAAAGATTTGGTAGGGTTAACCGAAAAGGTGCTAAGGACCTTTCTAATTATAATTGCTATGTGTTTACAGAATTACAGGACAAGGCAAGTACTTTTATTGATGAGGATATTCATAATCTTTCTAAGGATGCAATTATTACTGTTGATGGGAAACTTACAGAAAAAGAGAAAAATTCTTTAATAGAAAAATATGTTTCTGTAGAAAATATACAAGGTTCAAAGTACTATAAAAATTATCAAACATTCTTTAACGAATATGAAAATGAATATGATTATCTACAAAAAGCCGGTGGTTCATTGCGTAATATTGACAGAATAGATATTATACCTAAGTGTGTCTATGATGAAAATTATGATTTAATTAATCATTGTGTTGAGGTCTCAAATTCTAAGGACTCAACCAAAGAAGAAAGAATCCGGGCAACTGATGATATTCTAAAACTTACGGTTTCTGTTTCTATGTGGAGATATAAGAAGCTTTATAAAAATGAAAATGTTGATTTAAAGTACAGAAAAATTCCTGTTCTTGACTGCAATTATTCTTTTGACAGTGGTTTGGATTTTGAATTTATTGAAAACCCTACAACCGATGATAATAATATGATAAGTTTTTATTGAGGTGAATATGACCGAAAATGATGTAACTGGTATGCAGGTCTATTACTATTATGTGTGTAAAAGAAAGTTATGGTACTTTTCTAAGGGATTAACTATGGAAAGTGAAAATGAAAATGTAAAGATAGGAAAAATTATTGATGAAACATCATACAAAAATATGAATAAACATATTCTCATCAATAATACAATCAATATTGATTACATTTCTGAACATAGATTATTGCACGAAGTAAAGAAAAGTAAAAAAATAGAGAAGGCTGGAATTGCACAGTTAAAGTATTATCTGTATTATCTGAAAAAACGAGGCGTTGAAAATTTAAAGGGAAGAATAGATTTTCCTCTTTTAAGGCAAAGTGTAGATGTTGAATTAACTGATACTGATGAAATGGAGATTGAAAAGGTAATCAAGGATATTTTGCACATTGTATCTTTAGATTTACCTCCAAAGTTTGAAAATTTTAAAATATGTAAGTCATGTGCTTACTATGATTTGTGTTGTATTTGAGGTGTAAAATGCAAGAAAGTTACTATATCTATTCATCCGGAAATTTAACCCAAAAAGATAATACATTAAGGTTTAAAACTTTTGATGGTATAACAAAAGACTTGCCCATTGAAAATATAAAAGAAGTGTATTTGATGAATGAAGTAACAGTTACTTCAAAGCTGTTGAGCCTTTTTGCAAAATATGGAGTAACTGCTCACTTCTTTAATCATTATCAATTTTATATTGGTAGCTTTTGCCCAAAAGAAAGCAAGTTAGCTGGTCAGTTGCTTATTCAACAAGCTCTTGCATATAGTGATTATTCTAACAGACTTTATATTGCTCAAGAGTTTATAAAGTCAGCCTCCTTCAATATTTATAGAAATTTAAGATATTATAATGGAAGAGGCAAAGATGTTTCTGAATTTATGAGGAATATAGATAATTATCGCAAAAATATTGCTAAAACAAAAACCATAGAAGAACTTATGGGCGTTGAGGGCAATATCAGACAAGAATATTACAGGGCGTGGAAAATAATAATTGACCAAAATATTGATTTTGACAAAAGAGTATATCATCCGGCAGACAATATGATTAATAGTTTGATTTCATTTGTCAATTCGTTGGTATATACAAAGACGTTATCAGAAATTTACAAAACTCAATTAAACCCAACAATTAGTTTTTTGCACCAACCGGGAACACGGAGATTTTCTCTTGCACTTGATGTTTCTGAAGTTTTTAAACCACTAATTGCTGACCGCTTGATTTTTTCTTTACTAAACAGAAAACAAATTACTGAAGATAGTTTTGTAAAAGATTTTAATGGACTTCAACTTACTGAAAAAGCCTCAAAAACAATTATGGCTGAATTGGATAGTAAGTTAAAGACAACTATTTTTCACAAAGAATTAAACAAAAATGTGTCTTATCAATTTTTAATTCGTCTTGAATTATATAAATTGATAAAGCACATAATCGGTGAAAAAGAGTATAAAGGTTTTGAAATGTGGTGGTAAGACTTGTATGTAATCCTTGTATATGATATTCTGTTTGATGACAAAGGTAGAAAAATTTTGCCTAAGGTATTTAAAATATGTAAGAAATATCTTGTACATATACAAAATTCTGTTTTTGAAGGAAATTTGAGCAAAGCTAATTCTATTGCTATGAAAAAAGAATTGGCTCAGTATGTACGAAAAGATAAGGATTCAGTTATTATGTTTCATACTCGTGAAGAGAGATGGCTTAGTAAAGATTTCCTAGGTATCGAAGAGGATAAAACCTCTAATTTTTTATAATAATGAAAATTGTCTACCTGTAATACTAAGAAAATATCTGGGGGTTGACAACTTAATTTTCATTAGTATTTATGGCATTTTTTAATATTTGTTTTTTGAAAATCTAAGAATCTCATTTGATTTTCATCACTTAGACAATTTTGCTAAAAGTAGTTCCCATGAATACTGGTCTGTTTTAATAACGGATATAAATCTCTCCATATTGGATTTTAAATTCGGTTTACAGTCAAGTCCTGCTGTTGCAAGTACAAATATAAATCTCTCCATATTGGATTTTAAATAATTGCTTTGCTGATATTTGAGGCGTACAACGACAAATATAAATCTCTCCATATTGGATTTTAAATGTAAGCACCATATATCAGCAACAATCAAAGAATGAATATAAATCTCTCCATATTGGATTTTAAATTATTAGATTTTTATAACAGCAGTGCTTACTCTGACGATATAAATCTCTCCATATTGGATTTTAAATACCAAGGTGAGTATTGTTGTCAAGTCCATTTTAACATATAAATCTCTCCATATTGGATTTTAAATCGGTGCGGGAACATCAAGGAGCTTGCCATCTACATATATAAATCTCTCCATATTGGATTTTAAATTCAAAAAGAACTGAAGAACTGGGAGCATATACTGCATATAAATCTCTCCATATTGGATTTTAAATGATAATACTCAGCAATCACAACAACCTATTATCATATATAAATCTCTCCATATTGGATTTTAAATAAAAAAGCGGAAATCCCTTGCCGGTAAGTAGGGACAATATAAATCTCTCCATATTGGATTTTAAATTAAGGCCACAGTTTTCTACGATTGAGATTACTTCGTATATAAATCTCTCCATATTGGATTTTAAATCACTTTCTAATAATCAATTTTATATTCAGCAGTGATATATAAATCTCTCCATATTGGATTTTAAATGTGAGCATCAGTTCGGGATAAGAAGTGTCGCTGAAAATATAAATCTCTCCATATTGGATTTTAAATTTAAATTGCCGCACATATCGCCTGTGTAGCCCCAATATAAATCTCTCCATATTGGATTTTAAATATAAATGACTTTAATATTACATTGAAACAGCTACAATATAAA
>JBGUUL010000052.1:0-4931 GCA_045133515.1 Ruminococcus sp. | reverse complement strand
CTACCACCGCCTTATAGTAGAGTGTTGAACCCATCAAGTCTTTGATTTCACTTACTGCCACCACTTGACCATTTAAGGTGTCCCCATCCTGCACTTCTGCGCCGGCAGAGTGCAGGATGTAATACATTTCTTCTGTCTTTATTAAACCCGTATCTGTTTGTGTTAGTCGTGTATCTTTACCTATTGAGCAAGGAATTGATATTGGAGTGTTATAAGTAGGCTCACCATATTTATTGACTGATGATTGTTTACACAATAAACAAGTAGTATTTAATACACCTATCATGCACTATCACCGTCACCTTCACTCTTTAACTGTTCCAATACATCAATTAACTTCTTTGGAACAGGTAAACCCAAACGAGCGCTATTCTCAATAACACTTATGCCTTCATTGGCTATGTAAAAAGCAATAACAACTTCTCTTACTGGACTTTCTCCACCCAAAACATACATATCAAGAATTGCAGCAATGCCAACCATAAAAAACATCAGTATCTTTTTGGCTATACCTTGAAAACCTATTTTGGAGCAAAGTCTTTTTTCTATAATTGCTGCAACCACACCAGTTAAGTAATCAACTAATGCAAATACACATAAGGCAATTAAAATACCATCAAACCCACCCAAAAACCAAGCAACATAGCCTGCAACGGTGGCTAATCCCGCTTTTATAAATTCAATTACTGTACCACTCATTTGTTATAACCCCCCTTTCTTTTAAGGGTTATAAAATGCCTTTGAATAGACAAAACCCCAAATATTTTACATAATTATCACTAATTTCTTTTAACTCACTTATTGACCCATAACTTTCTGAAACTCCACCTGCACTAATAGACTTAACTCCTTGACGAATTAAATCTGCTCTTGTGCTACCTGTACTCATACCTTTCATAAGGTCATAGACTATACAACACAAACCCTTTAATACTCTCTCATCTTTACAATCCACCACATAACCTGTGTTCAGTTCACGAGGAAAAGCGTGCTGCTGATAATCCTCAAGGTAGCTGCCCTTATATCTAAGTTGGTCTAAAATCACTTCTGCACGCCCCAGGATAGCTTTTAAGTCCTCAGGAGTGTAATTACTCCAGCCAGCACCTAAAAGCTCGTTAGAAGTGAAGACAGAGGGCAGGAGAGCCGTTAGTTCCTCAACACTCAAATAATACATTTGATTTTGCCCCCTTTTCTCTAATGCGTGGGGGTTTTATGAAATAAAACCCCCACTATGTAATTTAGTTAAATTAAGCCTTTGCAGTCTTTGTAGCGTAAACGAAAATGCCGTCCTTGTTAGTTACCTTGTGAGTAAATACCTTACGACCCTGAACAGCACAAGCACCAATGTACTTACCAGAACCACTTAAATCCTGAACGTGAACGCCAACAGCCCACTCTTTAACACGAGTAGCACAGTTAGGATGACCAGCAACAATCTGAGGTGCGATTGTGTAAGTAGTACCATCTTCCTCTACCTCATAAGCACCCAAATTTACACTCTCATAAACATTCAGGCCACCAATCTGACCTACTGCACCAGTCTCAACAATCTTCTGACCTAAATCAGAAGCCTTAACAAAGTTAGAATCCTTCAGCATTAAGGAATAAACCTCAGGAGTAACAATAACGTATCTACCATTCAAAGGCAGAGAAGCCTTAGAAAGAGCAGTACGAGCATTTATAACCTCGTCATAAACATTGGACTTGGTTAAAGCATTACCAGTAGTAACAGAACCATTCTTTGCTAACTCTAACAGACCTTCGATGTCCATAGTGTTAGCAAAACCATCAGCACCGGCTTCAATTCTGTCTGCTACAACGTCATCAGGAACAGCAGCAGCATCAAAACCATCAATCAACTCATTCATAGCTACGTCATGGTCTAAAGTTACTGTAATGTAAGCAGTATCAGTTTCTTCTAAATTCAAACCAGTAGCCTTGTTGTATGCACGAATATTAGCAGCACCACGAACAGGAATCTTTATAGTACCTGCAACAGGGTCCTTCTCGTATCGTGTATTAAAAATAACATTATCTTTTGTAACCAACTGAGCCTTCTCACGAATGTCAGCCAGCTTACTATATCTAACTTGTAATTCATGTGCCATAATATAAAACCCCTTTCACACTTAATATTTTGATTTAATTTATATTTATCTAATCCAATTAGAGCTGGGTTCTCAAATCAGGATTATTCTTGAAAAATGCCTCTTCTACACCGTTTAAGGTAGAAGAAGGAGTAGCGGGATTAAAACCCTTTGTATCAGTTGTCTTAAACAAATAGGCTTTTTCCTTCTTGATTTCCTCAACCTTTGTGTCAAAGTCCTTATCCTCAACACCATCTAACAAAGAAGTCAAATACTCATAATCTAAACAGTCTTTTACAGCCTTCACTTTGTTATCACGCTTTTCTTTGGCTTGTTCAGCCTTTGTATTCTCTAATATTTTCTTAACTGCTGCTAATTCGGCTTGCAGTTTCTTGTATTCTTCATTATTCACAGTTTCCTCAACTCCTTCTGCTGTATTTGACGTCGCATTCGCTGACTGCAAATTATCGTCCTCGGACTCATTTTTTTCTGTTGTTTTTGTTTTTGTTGTCGTTTCAGTCTTTTTCTCTGTTTTAGACTTTTCAGACTCAACTTCTTGATTTTCTGCGGTTTCCTCTGTGTTCTCAGTCAATTTTTCAACATTATTTAATTCTTTTTCTGCTTTCTTGACTTGTTCTTCACTCAAACCAAATAAGTCTCTAAAAAACTCCAAAAATTTATTCAATTACAACACCCCCATCTGTATTACCTACATTTTCTTCACCCGCACGATTTACCAAATTATCATCTACGGTATCAGCACAACCATCACGCCATTCGATTGTGATAGAAGAAGGACTGACTTCATAGCCTGCAAGGTGGAGTATTTGAGTAAATAAGGCTTTAATACTGGGTTCCATTTCGTCTATTGCTCTTGAAATCTTGTCTAAAGGTGCTTTTAAGAGATTGCGTATTGCTGCACCCGACAAATTGCTTGTAAACTCACCCGTCAAAAATGTTTTACTTAACTCACTATGAACACCCAACTCATTAAGTAAAAATTCCAAATAACTTTTTACGTCCATAAGTTCAAGGTCATATTTTATATATTTCAAAGTGTCCTTATCTTCTGCACTTACTTCAACAGCACTACCTTCAGTCGGAGCTTCTAATTTTCCTGTAATTTCATTTTCAGTAAAAACGCCTGTTGGTACTTGTAAAATCGGATTTAAATTTTTCACCATAATGGCGTTTACAAGTGTTATGGTTTGCTCATAAATCCCTACGGTATCTGCTATATTGTCATAATCACTTAAACCCCAAACTGCATCCGTTGGAGTGTTGTTATCCACACAAAAAACAGCAAAGTCAGTTAAACCCGTTTCTACTCTCTTTGTTGAAATACAATTACCTATCAAATGGTCGGAATAATTAAAGACCTTCTCTATGTAGTAGCCTTTGTAATGGTACAAAACCCTTAACTGCTCTATATCTTGAACAGTTGACGATTTTGTATAGTCCACCTTGAAAATAGGCTGAACCAACACATAACATGTAATGGTTTCAATATCCTCAGCATCAACCACTTTATAAATAAATCCAGGGTTTACAGAGTTTACCTTTGGACCATCTACACCACAACTCAAATAAAATGCACCTGTTCCTAAACCACTAAAATTTCTATACACACTCAAAAATGCCTTATAAAAACCACTATTTTCTACAAGGTCATTCAACACCGTAGTGATTTCACTGGTAGTAGAAGAAAGAAGGGGTTTTTCATTTAAGAGTAAGCCTTGAAGTTTTAAGGTGGATAATTTGAAATAGTTCTCTGTTATGATTGGAAATCTATCTACACCACCATTTAAGTTCTTAATTCTTATAAATTTTCCGTCATTGTATCTACCATTAAATCTTGCTGAATTTATTTTGTAGGTATCTAACCTGTTACGGCTCATATAAGGTGGAAATGGCATCCCCTCACTTATAGCTTCTACACTTGTTATAACTTCACTCACGCTCTACACCTCCTTATTTCTGTACTCCTTCAATATATTTAGATAACGCATACCTCACCGCGTCTATGGTATGGTTATTCTTATCACTCAAAACACTATCGCCTTTACTATTCTCTACATACGAATACTCTGTAAATTCACGGTATGTATTAGGAGTAGCCTCAGGGTCTATATAAATCGTCAACCCTTGCAGGTACTTTATACCTGTATCTACTCTTGTCTTTTTACACTGCATAGCTTTCTTTACACCTTCTATCTGAAGCTGCTTAATACCACCAGCATCTGCACTATCACAAAACACAGTAAAATTGTGTTTGTTCTCTGCTAAAATTGCTTTTGCAATCTCAGGATAGTCAGTATCTTTTTTAAACCACTCATCCAATATATAAAGTTCTTTCTTTGCACTATCTAACGCTACAACCACATAAGATGTAGGGTCTCCATTTTTAGCTAAACCAAAATCTAAACCCCTCAATAAAGTCTTAAACTTACTCTTATCAGCCTTATATTCTTTAATTCTTCTGAATACTAAACCAACACCACCACATACTTCACCCAAATAGGCATTTCTATATAACTCAGGATATACGGCCTTATAATCCTCAATGGTTGCTTTTAACTCTGCATTTATCCACCAATCTGGTATATCTAAATACGTGGTATGCAGAATATATTTGGTTTTTGCTGGTTTAACCAAATCTACATTAGTCCACCAAGATTTTTCAGGTCTTGGGTTGGTTGAATAGGACATTACGGGGTTGTATGTATAGCGCATAAGAGTAGCCTTTAAGTTGCTTAAGTCAGTAAACTTCTTAACAACTTGAATTTCTTCTATCCAGTTGAAATGAGTACCATTCTTAGGCTCAAAACTTCGTATTTTTTGCTC
>JBGUUL010000051.1:0-3662 GCA_045133515.1 Ruminococcus sp. | reverse complement strand
TGCAGCCCCTCTGCATCAACTGCTCTGGTATGTACTGCCTTACCTAACTCAATCTTCTTCTCATTTGCCATAGGCAATTTCCTCCTTGTAAATTCTATTTGACATGCATAACAGGTCTATGCCAGATGGGGGATTTGAACACCCCTTACCTGTATTACACAGGGGTAGCACCATGCTCTGGCTGTGTAAGGGTTAAGCAGCCTTACCAGTGTCCTTCTCAACAAGGGTCCTAATTACTCTTGCAGTTGTTTTCACACCATCCTTGTAAACTTGCTTGTTCACATTAGCATTCTTGCGTGAAAGACTTACTGAGAAATAAACAGAGTAGTGAACCCCGTTAACAGTAGTGGAGTAGTCCAAGTAATCCCTGTTTTCAATGTGATTTCTTGTGTAGGCATTACCATTGTCACTCCAAAACCATGAGCTCTTGTATTTATCACACAGAGCCAAAAATTGAGTGAAATTTTCCTTCTGGTCTTTATCCAAAACAATTTTCTTACTCACTCTTGAAATCCTCCTTAAAATAATGTTTTGCCCTACTAAGGGACTTAGCCAAGTTAAGGGATTTGAACCCTTACCTGAAAACCCACCAGGAGGCAAATGGATTTCAGCATACCAATACTTGTTTATAAGAAATAACCCACTTGATGTTTTTTCATATATCCAATATATATTTATTAGTGGTGTTTGAATGGATTTATGTCCACATTTCTTTATTTATGTCCAATTTTTCGTTTTTTCTGGAATTGTTCTGGACTGTCATTCAAGTGTGACCCTGTGGTTTTTTGGACAGGTTTTATAAAACTTTGAACATAGAAAATAAGAACAAACACAGTGATTATAAAAGTGGAGTACAGGTTTTATAAAGGTCAGGGACTTGGTGGGAACACCCCCCCGAAGGGGGGGGTTCCCATGACAGTGGGTGCACTTACGCACAATAGTCAATGATTTCCTCAGCAATCTTGTTGACAAAGTCAGTATAGACACTTTCAAGAATGTCGCTCAGGCCATAACTATCCCGACAGAAGTTCTTCCAAACCTCTGCTTCAGAGCCCTCAGGGTCATAACCATACTTTTCAACGTCAAGGCAATTAGTAAGGGTTTCAACCATATCCTCTACCAGTACATCAATGATAGTAGTGGTATGTTCAAGGTGAAGGGTATCTCTGACTTCTTCTACGAAAGTATCATAAATGATTTGAGCATCACTCATATACCATTGAGTTTCAAGAATTCTATCAGTAACCTCATCCAGAATGTCCTTCAGGAAAGGCAGGTTGTGGAATGCCCACCAACTTGCCAGCTCATTTTCTGCCAGTTCAACCTCAATCCACTTCTGGTACTGCTTGCTGTCCAGGTTCCGATAACCCTCAGGCAGAAAACTATGTCTATACTTAGAATCAAAACACTTAGCAACATTTTCCTCAGCAAACATAGCCTCGATAAAGGTCATATCTCCACGAGCAAACAGAGCCTTCAGACACAGGGTAACAGCAACAGTTTCAACATAATCAGTAGTCTTTTCTGCCTTTTCCCAAGCCTTGAGAGTGGCCTTTTCACCCTTCTCAGCAAACATGACAGCATACTCACGAACGGTATCAGCAACAATAATCTTCTTCATAATTTTTAATTCCTTTCTTAATTCAAAAATTCTTATCTTTTTAGGTGAGTTGGGGCTCCGGCCCCAACTCTTAGTTCATTGCCAGATGCTCAGCAGTGGCCAGGAAGAGCAGAAATCTAAATGCAGTCTCTACATCGACCTTGTAAGCCAGGGCATTTCTCTCTAAGAACCCACCGCTTAGCACCATGAACAGGGAGTGCATCCAGGGAGCCAGGTTGATGATGGTCACTTCTGCCTGTTCAGCAGAGGAAATCTTATTGTAGATGTCCTTTGCTACATACTCAGGGAAAACTCTGTTTTCCATCACGACCTCAGGCATCTTAGCCCAGCAGTTTTCAATGTGTGCTACCTCAGCAGCAATCAGGGGGGCATTCAGGAAATCCATGTTGATACCCTTTTCTTCAAATACCTTCTTAATCTTGTTGAACATAATGTGTTCCACCTTTCATGTTAAAAATTTTTATGTTATCTATGTGTAAACAACCCGTGGCTGGAGTTTTATATTAAATGCAATGCTTGTTTGCTGCTTGCGTTTAATCATCTTGTGAGGTTAATATAACATGCTTTAAATCCAAAGTCAAATAAATTTATATATTATTTTCACTTATTTTTTAATTTTGCATTTAATATTTTTCTTGTGCTGCATATAATATCCAGATTAAACAAAGGTACCTTATAATCCAAAATAAACAATATTAAATGCAATAGACATGGTTGGCCTGCTTTTATAGTTGACGAAAAATTTTTATTGATATATAGTAGTGATATAGAGAGGTGAAATGAGTATGGCTAAGAAGAACACCAGTCAATATGCAGAAAGAGAGCGTAATTTCAAAACTGCATTAAATGAGATTCTTAATTATTCTGCTACTCATAATGGTGACAGAAAATATGTAGATAGGGTGTGTGAGCATTTCAGAAAACTCTTGAATGCATCACAGAATGAAGAAAAATACTATTTATATAAGGAGATAGTGGATAAACTGGAACAAGAAGGTGCTGCTATTTCTGAGTATGATATTGCAATCATGTTCAATGTTGCTTCCTCTACTGTGAACAGATGGAAAAAGGGAACCTTGCCCCCTCTTGAAACAGCAGTAGAAATGGCTGAAATCTTTGGAGTAACTACTGACTATCTGTTGGGTGTTAGTAGCACACCAGATAAGGATACTGAGAAAGGCTATGATGCTTTTAGAAAATTTGGTTTATCTCTGGAGGCCTTTAACAACCTGACCTTATATAAAGAGGAATTTGAACAGCCTGAAAGGATACATGACTTTAAGTACAGAAAAGCCATGGAGGGTCTGAATTATCTGCTCAGTCAGGTTGGTACAGGGGAAAATGGGAAAACAGTTAGAATGGAGATTCTAACTGACATTGGCTATTTCCTGAGCCAGACAAGATTTGATAAGTATTACTACTTTGATAGTGATGACCTTGATAATCTGTACTCTGGACTGTTTGACAGTCTGAATTCCAAAGAGAATTTCAGCCCTGAATATGTAAGAAGTGATTTGGAAGAGTTCTTTGCCAGTCTGCCAAGATTTACAGGTGTAGAAACAACATTGGTACTTCTGGACAATATCAGGGATAGTCTGAAAAAGTACAAAACAGAAATTACACCTGATTTCTTCAAAACAGATATTTAACCATGACAAACATCTCAATGCAGATACCCCCACCGGAGCCTTGGCTCCGGTGGGGGTATCTATGTTGTAGGAGCATATAGTTGATAGGTATATCTGAGTTTATCTTAGACAGTTTTTTCAAAAACAAGACAGTTAAGGGTAGCACCACACATAAAAACCTAATTTCTCTTGTAGATACATTTTCAAAATATTTTACAGGAGGAACAGAGTATGCAAATATCAGAAGCAACAGCATTTTTAGAAAAAGCCTATTTGGTCTTAAATGAGAAGTATTTTGGTGGTGAGCTGCCACCTGTGGTAATCACTATTCAATCAAGTCCAAGAGCCTATGGTCACTATACAGTAAATGAAATTTGGTTTGATGATGTGAACAAGGGTTTTAAGGAAATCAA
>JBGUUL010000050.1:0-6484 GCA_045133515.1 Ruminococcus sp. | reverse complement strand
TTTTTTGCTCAGTATAATAACAATTTTGTAATCAACACCATTTATTCTTGATTAAGTACATTTACTGTGTTATAATCTAATGTGATTTATAGTGAGTTTATAACCCTTAAAAATTTTTCAAGGAGTGATTATATGTCGTTATGTATGGGCTGTATGCGTGAAATTGGTGACGAACAAGTATGCCCTCACTGTGGTTTTAGCAAAACAGAAACTCAGCCAGAACCTTTCCTTGGCTTTAATACTATTCTAAAAAATAGATATGTTGTTGGCCGTGGTATTGATACAAATGGTGAAAGTACAAGGTATCTTGGCTTTGATAATATTACAAATAAAACTGTTATCATTAGGGAGTTTCTTCCTATTGGTCTGTTTGATAGATCCCTTGGAGAAACTGACCTTATTGTTGGTTTTAATAACGAAACAGTTTTCAAGAATCTAAAGGATAACTTTATTTCCTATTACAAGATTGTTCAAGAACTCAACGAAATGTCAGTTATGATTAGAATTCTTGATATATTTGAGGAAAATAATACTGCCTATGTAATTGAGGAAAATCTTGAGCTTGAGTCCTTTGATAACTTCCTTAAGAGAAGTAATGGCCAGCTTGAATGGGAAGAGGCAAGGGTTCTGTTTATGCCTGTAATTTCTGCCCTTGAGTCACTTCACAAAAGGGGAGTGGGTCACTATGCAGTTTCTCCTTCAAATCTTCTTGTTACAAAAGACGGTAAGTTGAAGCTCACAGGCTTTTCAACAGAAATGGAGAGAAAAAGAGGCACACCTCTAAAAAGTCAGCTCTACAGTGGTTGTGCAGCTCCTGAGCAGTATGAAAATAACTTTACTCTTGATGTTCTTACAGAAATCTATGGCTTTACTGCAACTCTTTTCCACACTCTTACAGGTCATGTTCCTGCAAATGCCAAGGAAAGACTTAAGGACAGTAGCTTGCTTATGAGTACAAGCACAGTTAAAAGGTTGCCACCTCATGTTGTTACTGCACTTGCCAATGGATTGCAGGTAGTTAGAAAGGATAGAATTTCTGACTTTGACGATTTACGCAGTCAGCTTTCAGTTGCTCCTACAGCACAGGCAATTCAGGAGGAAATTAGCAAAACTGCAAGTCTTGCTGAACTTGCAACAAAAGAAACAGAGGAGAAAAAACCTGCAAGGGTTGCCCTTATTTCAGCTATAATTTCATTTGTTGTTTTTGCTGCTATGGGTGTTACACTTGTTTTAACTGATTGCTTTGGTCTGTTGGGAGATAGCGCAGGAGGCATAAAAGAAACTACTGCAACAGCAGCTTGGTCTGGTCCAACTGTAGATAACTTTGTTGGACTAAACTATTCAACAGTTAAAAAGCAACTTAAAAATTCTGATAAATATGTTGTTAATATTACATATGATGATGTATTTAATGACACAGTTGCAGAGGGATATATTTGTCAGCAGGTTCCACCAGCAGGTACACCAATAACATCTAAGGATGAAGCTGTCAATATTACCCTGACAATTAGTAAGGGTGCTAAGATGAGAACCCTTCCAGAAATTTCAGGTAAGGATATTAAATCTGCTGCAGAGCTTCTTTCAGAAGCAGGTGTTCTTGTAATGCAGGAGGCTGAATACAGCACAAAATATCCAGATAATACTGTTATTGATTATAAAGAGCTAAAGGCTGGTGACCAGATAGAATACGGAAAAACTGTTGTTATTCGTGTTTCAATGGGTACTGAACCTACATCTCCCGGCTCTGTAAATGAATAAAAATAAGGTGGGATTATCCCACCTTATACTTTATTTAACTGTTTTTCTGAATTATGAATTAGGTTGAGAACAGAGCTTGAAATATCACTATATTCATCATTTATAACACTATAAGAAAGATTAACTTTGTTTTGAAAATTCTTATTTTTTGATAGCTGGTTTATCTTTTCAGCTAACTTGAATTTCCTAAGTTGATTCATTGAACTGCATTGTAAATCATAGTTGTTATGTGAGGTATTAAAAAAATTCTCATCATTGTCAGGGTTGATTTTATACAAACTTCTAATTATAGAATACAGCTCAATCATTATAATTTCAGAGGTGTTTTTTGTTATTTCCCTCTGGTTAATTTCAGTCAGTATTCTGAATATAAATTCAATACTGTTCATTATTACCTTGCTGTTTAGGTTTTCAAGCATTGACCTGTTGTTTAAGCTTTCGTTGGAAATGTTTTCTTCCATATTTCTTTCAGCAGTTCTACCAAGAAGATAGTCACAACTAACATTGTAGTAATCTGCAATTTTAACAACAAAATCAAGACTACATTCTCGGATTCCTTTTTCGTAATGGGAAAGTAATGCTTGGCTTATTCCCAGGTCCTCAGACGCCTGTTTTTGGCTAAGACCTTTTTCTTTTCTTAAATAGCTAATTGTGTTTCCAAAAGATTTACTCATATTATCACATCCTATACAAATAGTATAATACATAATTTACAAAATGTAAAGATTGGAGTTGCTATGAAATCTTATTATATCCATTTTATTTGTCACGGAAATATTGACGAAACCCATAAGGGTAAATATATAGGAACAACCAATGTTTCTCTTTCTGATAAAGGGAAGATGGAGCTGAAAAAACTTGACTATGAAATGAAGTACCCTGGTGGTACAGCTCTTTTTACAAGTCCTCTTAAAAGATGTAAGGAAACCTGCGAAATTATCTATCCTGCCTTAAAGCCAATAGTTATTGACCAGCTTTCAGAGTGTAATTTTGGACTTTGGGAGGGTAAAACAGCAGATGAATTAAAGGATGACAAAGACTTTCAGCAGTGGATTGGTGGCAGTAATGAGGTTAAACCACCTAAGGGTGAAAGCTCAGCAGACTTTACTCGCCGTATTTGCAGAATGTTTGAGGACATTGTTACAGGTCTTATGAAAACAGGAACTACAGAAAGTATAATTGTAACCCACGGTGGGGTGATTATGACTTTGCTTTCAATATACGGACTTCCACAGGCAAAGCCTTTTGATTGGGTAATGGACGGTGGATATGGCTATTCTGTAAGAATAACACCACTATTATGGCAAAGGGACAAGGTTTGCGAAGTGTACCAAAAAATTCCTGTTATAAAAGAACCAGAGGATGACTCTCTATAAATATAACAAATATTTACAAGAGAAGATTTTTGTGTTATTATAAAGGTAAGAAATTATATTTTGAGGAGAATTGAAATGAACACACATAAGATTTGCATACTTAAGGGTGACGGTATTGGTCCGGAAATCGTAACAGAAGCAATTAAGGTTCTTGATTGTTGTGCAGAAAAATACAATTTTAAAATGGAATATGACGAGGCACTTCTTGGTGGATGTGCTATTGATGCCTGTGGCACACCATTACCACAGGAAACTATTGATAAATGTAAGAAGGCTGATTCTGTACTACTTGGTGCAGTTGGTGGTCCAAAGTGGGACAAGCTACCAGGTGGTGAACGTCCAGAGGCAGGACTCCTTGGTATTCGTGGCGCTCTTGGTTTGTTTGCTAACCTTCGTCCTGCTGTTATTTTTGAGCCACTAAAGGGTGCATCTCCTGTTAAGGATGAAATAATCGGTGACTCCCTTGATTTAATGGTAGTCCGTGAGCTTACAGGTGGCATCTACTTTGGCGAAAGAGGTCGCCGACAGGCTGATGGCGAGGTTGAGGCTTACGATACAGAGCAGTACAAGGTTTCTGAAATAAAGAGAATTGCCAAGGTTGCTTTTGATATGGCTATGAAAAGAGGCAAAAAGGTAACATCTGTTGATAAGGCAAATGTTCTTGAGGCTTCCCGTCTTTGGAGAGAAACAGTAATTGAGGTTTCCAAGGATTATCCTGAGGTTGAGCTTAATCACCTTTATGTTGACAACACAGCTATGCAGCTTGTTCGTAATCCAAAGCAGTTCGATGTTATCCTTACAAATAATATTTTTGGTGACATTCTTTCTGATGAGGCATCAATGATTTCCGGTTCAATCGGTATGCTTGCATCTGCATCTCTTAATGCAGGTAATGCAGGCCTTTATGAGCCAATTCACGGTTCTGCTCCTGATATTGCAGGTCAGAATATTGCAAACCCTCTTGCAACAATTCTTTCAGTTGCTATGATGCTCCGTTATTCCCTCAATGAACCACAGGCTGCCGATGCTATTGAAAAGGCTGTTAATGAGGTTCTTGTGGATAACAGAACTCCTGATATTTTCACAGAGGGTACAAATAAGGTTACTTGTACAGAAATGGGCGACCTTGTGTGCAAGGCTCTTCTATAAATATTTACTAATCAGAGGTTAAAAATGGAACTTTATGATATGCACTCCCACATTCTTCCAGAAATGGATGATGGTGCAGATAGTGTGGAAGTAAGTGTTAATATGCTAAAAACTCTATATAATCAAGGTGTAAGGCATATCTCTTTTACTCCTCATTATTATAGTCATAAGGAGAGTATGGAGGACTTTCTTTCAAGGAGAGAGTATTGCTATAACCTGCTTAAGCCACATATTCCAGAGGGAATAGAGGTTTGTCTTGGAGCAGAGGTCTATGTAACAGATATTATTATGAATAATGAGTCTGTTCGCCCTGTTTGTTATGGTAATAGTAATTATATTCTCCTTGAATTTCCCTACAACACAACCTTTCAAGGGTCATCAGGGGAATTCCTTGCAAGGTTTATGAATTATTACGGCGTTAAGCCCATTCTTGCTCATATTGAAAGATATGATGCACTTATTAACAATCCCTCTTTAATGGAGGAACTTGCATATGATGGAGTTACCTTTCAGACTAATGCTGTTTCCTATCTTGATAGAGGAATATTCAGAAAATTTAAAAAGCTTATTAAGAGAGGACTTATTCACTATGTTGGTAGCGATGCCCATAATATGGTTCGTAATTCTCCAACTACATATGAAAAATCCTTTGAGCTAATCAGTAAGAAAACCTCTCCAGAAGTGATTGATGCCATAAATCACTTCTCAAAAAAGGTTTTTGACTTGGCAAAATAAAATGCAGGGAGTAAAGATTTGGATATATTTTTAATGGGGTTGGTTGCCCTTGTTTTCTATAATTTGAAGATAAATAAAGGTTTTAATGAAAACTATATTTCAAAAAATCAAACCACAGCTATAAACGGAATTTTTGTTATTTTGGTATTTATGTGTCATTTTGTCACCTATGTTAAGGCAGGAAGATATGATGCCCTGTATAAGTTGGTGAATAGCACACTCAATTCCCTAATTGTTGTTTCATTCCTGTTTTATTCAGGCTATGGCATTATGTGTTCTATAAAAAGCAAGGGTACAAGCTATGTAAGGTCAATGCCTGCAAAGAGAATCTTCAAGGTGTGGTATCACTTTGCTTTGGCAATACTTCTCTTTGCTGTTGTAAATATTATTCTTGATAGGAATATTACAGTTAAAAATATTCTGCTTTCCTTTATCGGTGCAGAAACTATAGGTAATAGTAGTTGGTATATTATTACAACTATAGTCCTGTATATTTTTACTTTTGTAGCTTTCTTGATTTTCAGGAAAAATCATATTTTAGGGGCATTAACTGTTTTTGCCTTAACAATAGGTTTCATCATTGTTATGAGAAGTAATGGTGCTTCTGTTCCTTGGTACAAAACAGTAACAGCTTATCCTTTAGGTATGTTATTTGCCCTAAGTAAGGACAAAATTGAAAAATTGATGAAGAACAATCTGGTTCTATACATAGGTTCGCTTGTTGTTTTCGGTACAGGACTTGTTGTGTTCAACAAACTGTTTACAAGTGCACAGTATATTCAGTATAATATTCAGTCATTTTTCTTTGCAGGCGTTTTGATTCTTATAACAATGAAGGTTAGCGTTGGCAACAAGATTCTTGCATTCTTTGGAAAATATACCTTTGAGATTTATATTCTCCAGAGAATACCAATGCTACTTCTTAGGAATGTGATACACGGTTCATATTATTATCTTGTAGCCTGTTTTGTTTCAACACTAATTCTTGCAGTGCTCTTCCGTATGTTAACTGATTTCCTTGATACAAAAGTATTCAAAATTTCAAAGAAAACAGCTATGATTAAGGCATAAAATTTGGGTGTATGTTCAGCGAACATACACCCATTTTTAGATTCTTACAGGAATTTGTTTATTGTTTAAGTATTCCTTAAGATTTGGGATTGGTATTTCTCCAAAGTGGAACAGGGAGGCAGCAAGAACAGCATCAGCCTTACCTTCAGTAAAAGCATCATAAAAATGCTCGTATGCTCCTGCACCACCAGATGCAATAACAGGAATATTCACCTTTTCGGAAATTGCCCTTGTAAGCCCAAGGTCGTACCCCTGCTTTTGTCCGTCCTCATCCATACTTGTAACAAGTAATTCACCTGCACCACGCTTTTCTGCTTCCACAGCCCATTCTGCAGCATCAATGCCTGTAGGAATTCTTCCTCCAGCAGTATAAACCTCCCAAGAATTTCCATTTC
>JBGUUL010000049.1:0-76138 GCA_045133515.1 Ruminococcus sp. | reverse complement strand
CTTTCACTGTGTAATTTCCTCATTGATAGTAATAATACTATCCTCTGTCATATCGGCACTACAAACTCTAATAAAACCTACATTGGTTAAGTCTAAGATAGCGCCACTTGATGTTTTTACATTAGATGGGATTGTAAACTGTATGAGTTCAATATCATCATATACAGAACTCCAAGCATCTGTTGTAAAACCGTCACCATGAACAGTTTGATAACCGATTAGTGTCTTTTCTATTGTATAGAAAGCAACTCTATGATACTCGGATGAGCTATTAAGATTACAACCACTAAACCTAACCACATCACCAACAGCAACAGGAATAAAACCTGTAACATCTGTTCCTGCATTTGCACTTTCTGAACCTGATGAGGTTAATCTGTAATTATCCTTGTAGCCAACACCACCATTATATGGTGTGTTATCTGATGCTACAGAGCGTTTAAGCCAGTTAATAGCACCGGGTTCTTCAGCACTTACATTTACTGTAAAGGTTGTTGTAAATTCTCCATAGGTAACTGTTACTATGCTTTCACCAACTTCAAGAGTGCCACTTAGTGTATAATCACTAACAATTACCTTGTCTCCTAAATCATCAATAGTCTTAACAACAAGCATTGATTTAAGGCTGTTAAGAAGTGAGGAGGGATATATTACATATTCTCCTTGAGTAAATGTTGCCTCAATACCTGTAACAGTAGGAATTACATACATTGGTGTATCAAGGGTGAAAACCTCATTCATTTCCTTAACTTCGTCCTTATTCTCACCCTCAGCAAAACTAATCCCACGCAACACAATTTTGCTATCATACACATCACAAATGTAACCCTCACTATGACTACTGCCCCAAATCTTATTACCATTTTCGTCATAATAATAATCTCTCAGAACATTATTCTCCTTGTCATAAAATCTTAGTGACACTAAGGACGGAATATGCACTGAACGATAGCCAATAGCATACTCATTAGCAACAGTTGGATGTTCATCAGTTATGCTTAGGTGGGTGTGTCCGTGAAAATGAATTACATTCTTGTAGTGTGACATCAATTCAACAAACTTTGCCCCTGCTGTACCTTTCATTGAGTTATCGTAAACTCCGTAAGGGTCCCCTGTCTTATCTCCAAGGGCAGGATAATGCCAAAAGACAAAGCATCTTTTATTTTTGTTTTCCTCAAGAATATTACTTAGCCACTCAAAAGAACCCTCAAGAAAGAGGTCGTTTATTTTTGCATTTTTCGGACTGATAAAAATAAACACATCATTTTCATATGCAAAGGAATAATAAGGTTCTTTCCCTGTGTATGTTCTCCATAGGGTTTCATCTAATACACCAGATACACCTAAATCAGGGTAGGTTTCGTGGTTTCCTCCACTTTCATAAACCTCCATATCTCCTCTGTAGGTATCACGAATAGACTTATATTTGGCAAAATATTCCTCTGTAGCATAGGAGAGCAAATCACCTGATACACAGGTAAATGGAACTTTATCCCTTAAATAAGTTAATGCCCTGCGAAAATCTCCGTCCTCTGGCTCATCTGTAAGGGGATTATCAATTCCTGTTGCGTACTGAATATGCAGGTCGGAAAGTAAACCGAAAGAATATAGAGGCTTTTCTGCACCAAATCCCTCTATCAAAGAGCTTACTGCGTTATGTACAGTTGTGTCTGTTTTTTGTGTTGTAGAATTAGCCCTGTCAATTTCAGCTTGTAGTCTTTCTACTAATGTAGCCATTATTCTTCACCTCCAATTAAATCTGATACACCACCAAAAGCATTACTGAATAAATCCCATACTGCTTTTGCACTTGGATATTGTTCATCAGTAGAATTATCATCAATGGATGTTGTTTTGTTATCAATATCCTCCTTGTCCTCAAGGTGAGCAAGTACAAAGTCCCAAACTGCTTTTACAGATGGGTAGTAACTCTCACTTGGCATAAACATTGTTTGCACCTTGTTGGACACATCTTCTTTGTCCTCAAGAATTGTTCCAATATTCCGCTGAATTACTTCTTTGGCAAATTCGTTACTAATGCCTTGATTTTCAATTTCTTTTACATAATTAAGTATTTGCATATATACCGTAGGAGATGCCTCTAAAGACTCCTCGCCCTTTGTATATTCACTATCCTTAATTACAAGTTTTGCTGGAACTGTTGTCTGCAAATTTCCTGCACATACTGAAACTGAAAGCACACCTTCTTTCTCAAGAACCTCCCAAGGAATATAACACTCTGTATTGGTTAATTCAGGGTTTGCGCCCACAATCATAGAGTAGTTTTTTTCTATATTGGAATTTGTAAATATGGCTGTAACCTTTTTTTCCTGCCAATCAGAATCCTCAAACTGAAAATTCGCCACAACATAATTTCTCGCCTTTGAGGCTATTGTAGCGTCTATGCTTTTGTCACTTAAATATGTTCTTTGTTTAGACACATTAAAATATATAGTGTTAATAGCTATCACTTCTTTTCTCATATTTATACTAAACTGTATTTAGAATTTTGCACTGGGTACATAAAATTGTAGGGCGAAAATCAAAAACGCACAATGCAATTATTGCATAAAAGAAAATTCATCCAAATATTACTTGTAAAGTAAAGAAATTTTATAAAAAATATTTCTATTATTTTCTAAAAAGGTATTTATTTTTTTAAATTTATATGTTATACTGTTTATAAATTTAAAATATAATAATATGGAGGTATATTATGAAAAAGCTAATCTCTATAACAATGGTAGTTTTGATGCTCGTATCCTGCTCTTTACTATCTGTTTCAGCTAAGGAAGATTTGTCAAGCCCAAAAAAGGTAACTGTTACCTTCGACATCAATGGTGTTAAGTCAGACAAATATCCAAGCACATTTCAATATGGTGCTCCTCTTAAGCTAAAGCTTGAAGCAGAGAGTGGTCACTCACTTGACGATATTGTTATTCTTATGAACGGCGTTGATGTTACAGATTTGTATTTTGACAAAACAACAGGTATATTGAACATTGATGCAGTAACCGGTCCTATTCAAATCTTAACTATTGATAGATTACCAGAAAATCTTGATGGTAACACAGGCGAACAAGATGCTGACACAGACAACTCTGATGATACATCAGGTAACAACTCCAATGGTGACAACTCAACTGGTTCAGATTCAAATGGCGACAACTCACAAGACAACAACTCAAACGGTGGCACATCTAATGATGGTACATCAGACGGTGCAGTAAACAATTCTAATATTTCACCACAAACAGGTGACAACACAATTTACTTTGCTATCTTCTTCGCACTATTATTTGGTGCAGTTGCAACAGTAGCAGTTAAAAAAGTAAAGTAAGACATACAATAAAAACTATCAATCTCCCACTACTTTTGTGTGGGAGATTTTTGTTAGACAGGAGGACACAATGGAAATGGATAACAAAAACACCGAAACTAAACAATCAAAACCAAAAAAGAAAATGGGTAAAGTAAAAAAGGTACTACTAATTATCCTCATTGTTTTATTATCCCTTATTTTGGCCTTAGGTGTAACATTTTCTATAATGTATTACAACGGCTACACCTCACTAACAGACAAAAGCACAATGAAGATTTCTCTACCTGAAAAGGCAAAGACTCAGGATAACGGCGATATAATTAAATACAATGGTAAAACCTATAAGTACAAAGACTCTATGACAAGTATTCTATTTATGGGTATTGACGAAAAAGAGGAAGATACAACAGAAGATAAGGATGTAGGAAGAGCAGACGCCATTTATCTTCTTGCAATGGATACAGACACAGGCAAAACCACAACCTTCCAAATTAGCAGAAATACAATGTGTGATGTTGATGTCTTTAACCCAGAAGGTAAATTCCTTTCTACTGAAAATTCTCAGATTTGTCTTTCCTACAGCTATGGTGACGGAAAAGAAAAAAGTGCTGAAAACACAATTCGTTCTGTAAGAAGGCTATTTTACGGTCTGCCTGTGGCTCAATCCTATGTTGCTATGAATATTGACGGAATAATGGCACTTAACGATTCAATTGGTGGTGTAACCCTAACCTCCCCTGTTGATTATGATGAGTTTGTAAAGGGCAACACCTACACTCTCTATGGAGAACAGGCTGAAAAGTTCGTTAGAAACAGAAGTCACACAGAAGTTGAATACAACGAAAGCAGAATGACAAGGCAAAAGGCTTACCTTAATGCCTTTATAAGTCAGGTAATTAAAACTGCCAAAGAGGATATTACCTCTGTAAAGACACTTTATGACACAGCATCTCCATATGTGGTTACAGATATTTCTGCCTCAAAGGCGAGTTACCTTGCCGTTAACTACATTCGCAAGGGCATATCCAATATAAATATAACAAAAATTCCAGGCAAGGACCACAAAGGCAAGGAATTTGTTGAATATGATGTAGATCATAATAAATTCTTCCAAATGGTAATTAACACCTTCTACGAAGAAGTAAAATAATTCCATACATAATGTAATTTGGGAGGAAGAATTTTGGGGAAATATGAAATTTGTTCAGTTCAAGGTGATACCTTTGAAATGGACTACATAAAGTTTGGCACAGGAAAAAAGCCTTTTGTAATTATCCCAGGCCTTAGCCTAAGGTCCATTTTATTTTCAGCAAGTACAATAGCCACAACCTACAGCACCTTTTCTGAAGATTACACCATATATGTTTTTGACAGAAAAAGAGAAATAGAGCCTAATTATTCCATTAAGGATATGGCAATGGACACAGCCAATGCTATGAAAATCCTGGGCATTAAGGATGCCTATATGCTGGGTACATCTCAAGGTGGTATGATTTGTCAGTATATTGCAATTCTCTACCCTGAGCTTATAAGCGCTATGGTTCTTGGCTCTACCCTGTGTCGTGCAAATGATACATCAAAAAAAGTAATTTCAAGCTGGGTTTCCTACGGCGAAAAACGGGATGTTCAAGGGCTAAACAGGTCAATTTTCAATAACATTTATTCAGAGGAACACCTTGAAGCCCACAGCAGAGCCTTTGAGCTTATTGAAAATGACGGAACTGAAAAGGAAATGGAAAGGTTTGTAATCCTTGCCAAAGCTTGTCTTGATTTTGACTGCTACAATAGCCTTAATAAAATTCATTGTCCTGTTTTTGTGATTGGTGACAATAACGATAAGGTGGTAACAGCTGAGGCATCAGTTGAAATAGCAGAGAAACTGAATTGTCAGCTATATATGTACCAGGGGTACAGTCACGCAGTATATGATGAAGCACCTGACTATAGGGATAGAATATGGGAATTTTTTCACCATACAAATGAAAATAACTGCCACAGGGATTAACCTTGTGGCAGTTTTCATTTTATTATTTAAGTTTAAAATTATGCTAACTGGAAGTCACGAATATAGCAATCAATGGACTTTTGGATAACTTCCTTGGCTGTTTCCACACCATAAATTTCTGTTACAGATGTAACCTTATCAGCCTCAAGAGTTTTATATACCTGGAAGAAGTGCTTAATCTCCTCAAAGTAGTGGCTTGGTAGCTCCTCAATATCCTCATAACAGTTGTAGTTAGGGTCATTAACAGGAACTGCAATAATCTTTTCATCACAGCTGTCATTATCAATCATATTAAGAACACCGATAGGTTTGCACTCAACAAGAGTCATTGGCTGTACAGTTTCGCTACAGAGTAGAAGTACATCAAGTGGGTCACCGTCATCTGCATAAGTTCTTGGAATAAAACCATAGTTTGCAGGATAGTGGGTTGATGTGAACAGAACTCTGTCCAACTTTAGCATACCTGTTTCCTTGTCAAGCTCATACTTGTTCTTGCCACCCTTGGAAATTTCAATTACAGCATAGAACTTATCCTTAGTAATTCTCTTTGGAGAAATATCGTGCCAAATATTCATAATATCACCTTTTTTCCTTTTCTTATATTATAAAACAAAGGGGAATCATTGTCAATAAATATGTATTCATCTAATCATTACTTAGGGAATCAAAGGCTTTTTCCACAATTTCACTTAACTCATAGTTAACTTCATCGGGAATTTTGTAGTACCTATTTTCATAGATGAAATATTGTCCATTTATTCCCATATTATCAATGAGTTTTTCATTTTGATAAAACTCAAGGCTATAGCCACCGTCAACAAGCTTGTCCATTATTTCATCTGAATTTTTTCCGTTTTCATCGTTAATCACTTTCTCAAATAGTTCCACCACTGTATCCTTGTCCTGATTACTCAGTTTTCTGTTAGTAGTATTTTGTGAGCAAGTACCAACACAAATTTCTGTAACCTTATCTTTAATAACTACTTTTCTACTTTCGCCACATCCAGCAAAGGCAAAAATTGTAAACATAGCCAATACTAAAGCAATAAGTTTTTTCATAACACACACTCCCTCCACCCTCATTATATAACTAAAATACAATAAATTCAATGCTGATTTTCATTTACAAAAGAATTTCACCCCTCAAAAGAGGGGTGGAAAGGGGGAATGAAAAAACTATGAAAAAACTATCTATATAAAAATGATTAAATCATTGTTGTTTTCTGTTGTGACTATAATATACTCCCCCATTATGAAAACTGTGTGACGGACTTCTGTATATTTTAAAAAACTGACCTCATAAATTTGTGAAGTCAGTTTTTCGCTGTAAGAAAAGTCAAATTATTTCAAATATTCTTTTAAAGCACTAAGATTATTTTCTGCATCCCTATATCCCAGCTCGTAAAGCTCACCTAACTTTTCAACATCCTTTTCTATTCTCTCAACCTTTACTTCCTGTGAGGGAGAAACCACAAATATTCTTCCCTCTTGACGGAGCTGTTCCAATGTATAGCACAAGTGGTTATAATTCCTGTCACTTTCTTCAAAAACCTTGGCAAATTCCGGATATTTCTTATACACCCTACTTGCCATATGGCTCTCCTTTATCCTTTTACGGTAGCTATCTTCCCTTGTTTTCACCACTACAATTTTGTCATAGCCTTCATCTATCGCCCACTGGAAGGGTAACTTGTAGCTACTACATCCACCGTCATAATATGGCACACCCTCAATTTCAACAGGTGGCGCAATATATGGCATTGTGGCAGATGCCTTAACAGCCTGTAAAATATTCTTATCATCCTTTTCAAAGAACTCGGCTTTTCCTGTTAAACAGTTGGTAACAACAGCCACAAATCTCTGTTGTGAGTTGTAAAAGTGCCTTTTATTAAGTGGCTCAACATATTTACTATCAAAGAGAAAATCAAGGTTTATCAAGCTGTGGCTCTTAATCAAAGCCTTTGCACCAATATAATCCCTGTTGTATCTGTTGCTTAAATTTATTCGAGCTGACCTGCCAATCTGACCTGCAACATAGTTAGCGCCATTTAATGCACCGGCAGACACTCCAATAACACACTGGAAATTCAAATCCTGTTCCATAAAATAGTCAAGGACACCTTCGGTATATAACCCACGGAATGCACCACCCTCCAACACAAGGCAACCCTTGGTCATATTGTAGGAGGAATAACCCCTTGGAATTTTGTCTAATCTTGAAAAAGTTTTGCTCATATTCATCTCTCCCAAACTACAAATATTATACCACTTATAAGAGATTTATTCAACAAAAAACACCTGCAATTCAAATTGAACTGCAGGTGAAAAATTATTCACTTCTTAGAGCCGTTACAGGGTCTTTCTTAGCTGCCTTTTTAGATGGAATCAATCCACCAATAAGGGTAAGCACCACACTTAGGATAATCAGAACCACTGCACTAACTACTGGAATTGATGCATTTATAGTTGCTGTTCCAAGCAAAGAGTGGATAATTGCATTGCCGGGAATAAGCAACAACACACTGATTCCTATACCGAAGATTCCCGATAGCAACCCGATAATAAAGGTTTCGGCATTGAACACCTGAGAAATATTCCTCTTTGATGCACCAATGGCACGGAGAATACCAATTTCCTTTGTTCTTTCAAGAACAGAAATGTAGGTGATAATACCTATCATAATTGAAGAAACTATGAGGGATACTGCCACAAATGCAATTAGCACATAGGAAATTACATCAATGATTGTTGTTACCGATGACATCAGCAGGGCAACATAGTCTGTATAGGAGATTTTGTCTGCATCCTTTACATTCTTGTTGTAATCATCAATACATTCTGATATTCCGTCCTTTGCCTCAAAAGTATCAACATAAATGTTAATTGATGAAGGAGTGTTAAGATCAACCACACCAAAGGACTTCATATTATCCTCATAAGAGCCAGAGGAAATGTTGTTTTCATAAACTGAAAGGAGCATTTTTTCATCAGGCTCATTGTCAAGGTAAACATCAAGCATTTCAGCAATTTCGCTTTCATTCATATACTGTATGCGCTGTGCCATTTGTCTATCCTTACTATACTGTAGCATATTTTCAAATAGCTTTGCCTTTTCGGTAACACCAAGGCCCTTAAGATATAGCTTTGCATCCTTTATCTTTTCTTCATCACTTGAAGGAGAAAAAGTCATTTTGTTGAGAATATTTACATCCTTATTCTTCTTTTGAGCCTTTACTACATCACTACTGTTGGTGTAATCAATAATATAATCTGTAAGTGCCTGTGTATAGCCAACAGACCTGGTTATAATTCTGTTATCGGCATCATTAAGACGGATAACGCCACTTATTTTCAGCTTAATTGCATTGTTGTCAACAAGCTTCTTAACCTTATCGTCATCGTCGCCAATATATTTATAAATTCCACCGTCAGCCTTTTCGTAGAAGTCACAAGCAGGCACAAGATAGAAGCTGTGGTCGCAAACATCTTTATAGGAAAACTCAACTGTATCAAGCTTAAGCTCCTGACCATCAGCTATTTTGTCCATATATTCCTTGTACTCACTTGAAGGAAGAAGTCCAAGCTGATACAGAACAGAGGACTTAATCTCATTGTTTTGGTCAATAACAAGCACAACCTCATTGTACTTTTCTGGATAACTACCATAAACAAGGTCATATTTGTCCTTAACTGCCTTGCTTACAAGTTCCTTGCCACTAGAGTCCGGCATAAGCTCTGTAAAGTTGTCGTTTCCCCTTGAGGTTTCCATAGCATCATGCATTTTTGACATCTGCATCATACTGGAAAGAGTTTGGTTGTTGTCTGCCTTACCATTATCAAGGTTACTTCCGTCTGTTTTAACCATTTTTCCATCGGTGTCATAGGAATACACCCCAAAAGCTGTATCATAGGAATAAACAACACCATTTTCTCCAATGTAGTCATTTATTTTGCTTGATTTATCATCAAGATATTCCTTGAACTTTGTAAGGTTATTTTTTGTAATACTGTTTGTAACACTTGAAGTCATTTCAAAATCCGTTCCGTTGGAATAGATTTTGTCCTTACTATGACCTACATTTTGTTTCTCCTCAGAGGCATTAAAGCCATCCTCCATAACACTACTCAAGTCCATATCCTGTGCATTTATGGTAATTGGATATGAGGTCATTGTATCCCTTTGAATATCATTTATATAGTTGTTAACTCCATTTGAAAGCGCAAGAATAAGGGCAATACCAATAATACCAATGGAACCAGCAAAGGAAGTCAGTATAGTTCTACCCTTTTTGGTACGAAGATTGTTAAAGCTAAGGGATAGTGAGGTTAGCAGTGACATTGATGACTTACCCATATTCTTATGCTTTGGCTTTTCCATTTGGGTTTCATCAACCTCATAAGGGTTTGTGTCGTCAATAATCTCACCGTCACGGAGTCTTACTGTTCTGTTGGCGTACTGCTGTGCAAGCTCTGGATTATGGGTTACCATAACAACAAGTCTGTCCTTTGCCACTTTCTTTAGCAGTTCCATAACCTGTATGCTTGTTTCTGTATCAAGCGCACCTGTTGGTTCATCAGCAAGAAGAATATCAGGGTCATTTACAAGAGCTCTTGCAATAGCAACCCTCTGCATTTGACCACCTGACATTTGGTTTGGCTTTTTGTGTAGTTGATTACCAAGACCAACCTCCTCCAATGCCTTCTTTGCCCTTTTTCTTCTTTCCTTTTTGGAAATACCACTAATTGTAAGGGCAAGCTCAACATTTGAAAGTATGTTCTGATGTGGTATAAGGTTGTAGCTTTGGAAAACAAAACCAATGGTATGATTACGGTAAGAGTCCCAATCCCTGTCCTTATACTTTTTTGTGGAAATCCCATTGATAATAAGGTCGCCACTGTCATATCTGTCAAGACCACCGATAATATTCAACAAGGTGGTCTTACCTGAACCTGATGGTCCTAGAATTGCAACAAATTCGTTGTCACGGAGAGTAAGGCTAACATTCTTTAATGCCTGTTGCACCAATTCTCCGGTAACATATTTTTTGTTGATATTTTTTATCTGTAGCATAAAATACCTCCATTAAAAATATGGCTATTTCTGTATATTCTCTATTCTACCTTTACATACATTATACCAACTCTTGCTATAATTTCAATATTTTCTCTAAATAAATACGCCTTTAACAGCAAAGAATTTTCCAGATAATATACATTTTTATTTTGGTGTATATAAGCAAAGGGCAACCCCTAAGAGTTGCCCCAAATCATTATGTTTTATGCCCAGTTAAGTGTGTCGTTATAAACATTGATGTAGTCGTTTGCACTCTTTTCCCAAGAGTTGTCACTCATCATTGCACGCCACATAAGCTGATGCCATCCCCAATCATCGTTGATTCCTGCTAAAGCTCTCTTAACAGCGTTGCACATATCAGCAATATCATAGTTTCTAAATGTAAAACCATTGCCGTAGTTGTCAGCTGAATCAAATACGGAGTCCTTAAGGCCACCCACCTCACGAACAACAGGAATTGTACCATAACGGAGAGCAATCATCTGTGAAAGGCCACAAGGCTCCTGCTTTGATGGCATAAGGAAGATATCAGCACCTGAATAAATCTTTCTTGCAAGTTCAGGAACAAAGCCGTGACAGAAGGAAACTCTACCAGGATAATCCCAAGCAAGCTCGTTAAAGAACTTCTCATATTCTTGATCGCCTGAACCAAGGATAACAAACTGCATTTTCTGAGTGTTAAGTAGGTCACGAATACCACCACGAACAAGGTCAAGGCCCTTATGACCAACAAGTCTTGTAACCATAGCAACGATTGGTGTATCCCAGCTCTGCTGTAGGTTAAGTCTTTCCTGCAGCTTCTGCTTACAAATGCCCTTACCTGACATATCTTCCTTAGTATAGTTAGCATAAATCTGGCAATCAGTTGCAGGGTCATAGGAACGACAATCAATACCGTTAAGGATACCACAAAGCTTCCAATGATTTCTCTGTAATGAACATTCAAGGCCGTATGCGTACCAAGGGTCCTTAATCTCTGCTGCATAGGATGGAGAAACTGTTGTAACTCTTGTGGAACATTCAATAGCACCCTTCATCATATTCAGTTTTCCGTCCATCTCTAACATCTTTGTTTCAGTTGCAGGAATACCACAGCATTCTGTATTAACTTCCCAACCATACTTGCCCTGATACTGAATGTTATGGATTGTGAACACACTCTTGATGTTGTAATACCAAGGGTTCTTGCTGTAGAACATATAGTAATAAACAGGAACAAGTGCTGTCTGCCAGTCATTACAATGGATAATATCTGGGTGGAAGTCGATATATGGGAGCATCTCCATAATAGCTCTTGAGAAGAAACTGAATCTTTCAGCATCATCATAGTAGCCATAAAGGGAATCCCTGTTAAAGTAATATTCATTGTCAAGGAAATAGTATGTACATCCGTTCCACTGAGCCCAGAAAAGTCCACAGTACTGACTTCTCCAACCCACAGGAACCCAAAAGTTTGTGATATACTGTAGCTGATCTCTTAGACCCCTTGGCATAGAACCGTATAGAGGCACAACAATTCTGCAATCTTGTCCTTTTCTACAAAGTGTATGTGGAAGTGAACCTGCTACATCAGCAAGACCACCACTGCCACAGAAAGGATTAGCCTCACTTGCACAATATAAAATTCTCATATCAATAACCTCCTAATTGGAATTTTTTAAGAAATAACAGAACCCTTTTCAATATAAACAGGGTAGTTTGGAGCACCCATTAACTGTTGGTTGGCAGCAATGTTGCAATCCTTATCAATGATAACATTGCTAATTGTGGCATTGTCACCAATTACTGAATCCTGCATAATAATGCAGTTCTTAACTACTGTATTCTGTCCTATGTAAACGCCCTTGGAAATAATGGAATTTTCAACACTTCCGTTAATAATACAGCCCTGGGCAATCAGGCTACCCTTAACGGAGCAGTCAAATCCGTAGCTTGACGGTCTGTCGTCACGAACCTTTGTATAAATTGGTCGCTGTGACCTAAACAAATCATCCCTTACATCCTTATTCATAAGGTCCATACTTACAGAATAGTAGTCCTGCATTGTGCAGATTGTCTTTAAATATGCCTTATGCTCATAGCCATAAACCTTATATTTTTCAAGGTCAAAGTCAAGGTAAAGTCGTCTGTAGTCCACATTATTTGTGCTTACACATTCCCTAACAATAGCCATAAGCAAGTCTTTTCTAACAAGCATTGAGCCTGTTGCAAGGTTACATTCACCAAGAATAGGTGGGTCAATCTGAACCTTGTTTACCCTCAAATCCTCATCAATATCCATAATCATAAGGTGATGCTTATTAGAGGAAATATCTGCATTTTTATAACACAATGTAATGTCAGCACCTGTCTTTTTATGCTGTTCATACATCTTCTGATAATCAATATTTGCAACCTCAGTTGTATGGCAAATGAGAACATCTTCCTCGTTGCCATGCTCAATATATCCGTGTAGGCTTGCAAGGGTTTCTATGGCATTGTCAAAGCTTTTGCCAGAAAAAGGTGGTAAAATTGTAACACCACTTTTTCTCTTTGACAAATCCCAAGCGTGACCATTACCCACATGGTCCATAAGGCTAAAATAGTGAGATGATGCAATAATACCAACATTGTTAATACCAGCATTACTCATATTTGAAAGTGGAAAGTCAATGAGTCTGTATTTGCCACCAAATGGTACACTTGCCATTGTTCTTTTATTTGTTAGCTGACTTAGAGTTGATTCATTTGTATTGGCAAAAATAAGACCTAAAACATTATTACTTCTGCTCATTACTGCTCCTCCATATCTTCACCAATCATAGAATTAGGTGGCACTACCACATTGTCACCAATGTTAAGCTCATCACCAATAACTGTTATACCCCAGTTATCCTTATCCTCAGAATCCTCTGGATTTCCTCCGATTTTTGCGTTACAACCAATTACAGTGTTTTCAGAAACAATGGAATAACGAATATCAGCCCCTGCCTTAACCACTGTGTTAGGCATAATGATTGAATAATCAACTCTTGCGCCCTTTTCAATAGTTACACCGGCAAAGAGGATTGAGTTCTCCACATCACCCTCAACCACGCAACCATCAGCAACAAGTGAATTTTGCAACTTTGCATCTTCTGAAACATAGTGTGGTGGCATCATAGGATTTTTAGAGTAAATTCCTCTTAAATCAAGCTTAAGATTATGGTCAAGAAGGTCCATATTAGCATCCCAAAGGGATTCAACTGTTCCTACATCCTTCCAATAACCCTCAAATGGATAAGCAAACATTCTCTCCCCTGCATTCAGCATAGCTGGGAGAACATCCTTACCAAAGTCATTGTGGCTGTCCTCTTTTTCAGCATCCTCAATCAGATACTTCTTAAGCTCCTTCCAGTTAAACACATAAATACCCATTGAGGCATTTGTGCTTTTAGGATGCTCTGGCTTTTCGTCAAATTCATAAATTGAGCCATCCTCATTAGTATTTAAAATACCAAAACGAGATGCCTCTGAAAGTGGCACATCAATAACTGCAATAGTACAGGCTGCGTTATGCTCCTTATGAAACTTAATCATATCTGCATAGTCCATTTGATAAATGTGGTCGCCTGAAAGAACAACCACATATTCAGGACTATATCTATCAATATAGCTAATATTTTGATAGATAGCATTTGCTGTACCTGAATACCACTCTGAACCCTTTTTAGATTCATATGGACTAAGGCAAGTAACACCTGAGTGCATACCGTCAAGCTCCCAAGGTTCACCGTTGCCGATATACTCATTCAAAACAAGAGGTTGATACTGTGTGAGAACACCTACTGCCTCAATACCTGAGTTAGTACAGTTGGAAAGTGGAAAGTCAATAATTCTGTACTTACCACCAAATGGTACAGCAGGCTTTGCAATTTTCTTTGTTAGCACTCCAAGACGAGAGCCTTGTCCACCTGCAAGAAGCATTGCCACTACTTCTTTTTTTGGTAACACTTTTAATTCCTCCAATACAATAAATTTATAAACGGAAATCTGCCGTTAAACTCTTATATAATAACATTTTTTATGTGTCGATAATTGACAGTTTAGGTAAAATGTAAATCAAATTTCCTTACATATTACCATACAATCATCTACACTTCCATTATATTACAAAGGCAGAATTATTACAATAGATTTTATACCTAACAAATAATCATTTTTTTGTGCATATTAACATAATGCACAATATAGCAAATATTTATTTTCGTCAAAGACTTCAAAACAAATTAACAAATTGTGACCACATTTATTTACTCTTAATTTGACCTACAAAGCCCTTTCTGTCGCCACGGTCGGTAACAGCCTCATAACCAATATCTCTAAGGGATTTTTTTAGAAGTTCTATCCCCTCTGCTGACTCCAAGCCTGTGTTCAGCTTGTTGTTATAAAGGGTATAATTATCCTTAGCTGTCTTTGGAGAAATATTTGGCATTATTACATTTGCGCCCCTTAGTATGGCCTGTTCCCTGCCCTTTTCCTGCAAAGTTCCAAGGGCAGTTGTGGCTGGCAACAAAACATTTGGAAACATCAGACGAAGTATAGAAATAAGCTTTAGCGTCAAGTCAACAGAACCTTGCTTTTCATTTCTAAATGGAGTGTCCTTATGTGGAATAAAAGGACCAATGCCAATCATATCAGGAGAAAGCTCCTGCATAAAGCGAATATCCTCAATAATATTCTCCGTAGTTTGATTAGGCGAACCTACCATTATTCCACAGCCTACTTGATAGCCGATTTCTTTTAGGTTATAAAGACAATGCTTTCTATTTTTAAGGCTCATAGAATCAGGATGTAGCTTATTGTAATGACCTTCATTTGCAGTTTCGTGCCTTAAAAGATACCTGTCTGCACCACTATTAAAATATGCCTTGTAGCTTTCATATTCCTTTTCTCCTATAGACAGAGTTACTGCGCAATCAGGATATTTTTCTTTTATAGAATATACAACTCTACAAACATCATCATCGCTAAAGTGATTATCCTCACCACCCTGCAAGACAAAGGTTCTAAGCCCCAAAGAATATCCCAAATCACAGCAGGATAAAATTTCCTCAAGAGTTAGTCTATATCTACAAATATTCCTGTTACCACTGCGAATACCACAGTAGTAGCAATTATTTTTGCAGTAATTAGAAATTTCAATTAGACCACGAAGAAAAATTTTGTTGCCATAATTTTCCCTTGCAACGGCTTGACTGTACTTTGCAATTACATTTTGGCAATTATTCTCCAAGAGAATTTTTATTTCTTCGTCACTAATATTTCTATTTTTATATAAAGCTGTAACAATACTTTCCATAGATAATTACCTCAACATTTCTATAATAATGATACAATGAAAATTCCAATAAAGCAAGATGAAGAAAGGATTATAATTTTCAATTTGCATAATTTTATATTATGTGGTAAAATAATAAAAACACATTTAAGGAGTTCGCTATGCAATTAAAAGAATCTGGTGAAATGTACCTTGAAACTATATATATACTAAGCAAGAAAAGTCCCTTTGTCCGTTCCATTGATGTTTGTGAGGAAATGGGCTATTCTAAACCAAGTGTAAGTCGTGCTATGGGATTACTCCGTGACGGTGGATATATTACAACGGATAATTTGGGGCATCTCCACCTAACTGACCTGGGCAAAGAGGTGGCAGAAAAAACCTATGAGCGCCATACTGTGCTAACAAAGTTTTTCACCCAAATCGGTGTTGACAAAGAGGTTGCCGCAGTAGATGCCTGCAAGATAGAACACATAATTAGCGACGAGGGCTTTTATGCCATTAAAAGGCTGACAAACAAATAATTACAAAGTCAAAAGAACCTGTACCAATCTGAGGTAACCTCAAATTAGTGCAGGTTCTTTTTTATCTATTTTTTAATCTTCCTCGTCCTTAAGAGTTTGAATTGCATCGTAGCCTGTATCCCCTGTACGGATTTTCACAGCCTGTCTAATGTCATAGCTGAAGATTTTTCCGTCACCGTGATGTCCTGTAAAAGCTACCTTTTTAATAACATCAATAGTTTTCTTCTCCCATTCCTCTGAGGAAACAACAACCTCAAATTTGATTTTAGGAACTACCTGAGCCTCAAACTCCTGTCCTCTTATATAGTGGCGAACACCCCTCTGGGCACCACAACCAACAACCTGATAAGCTGTAAGACCATTGACACCTATTTCAGAAAGAGCATTTTTAACATCAACAAATGCCTCTTCCCTAACAACTGCCTCAACCTTAATTAAAGTTACATCTGACATATTCTAAACCTCCGATTATTCAAGACCATTAAATGATGGATAAGCAATTTCTCCATGCTGGGTTGTATCAAGACCAAGGACTTCTTCCTTTGGACTAACCCTAATTTTACCGGTAACAAGCCTTGTAATTCCGTAGCAAAGCAGTGTACCAACCACTGCAATTACAACTGTAATGGCAATACCCTCAATCTGTGCAAGGAACTGCTTGAACTCACCATAAATTAGTCCATTCCAAGCATCGGAATTTACAGCAGAGCTGGAGAATACACCTGTAAGAATACCTCCCCAGATACCACCTGTACCGTGACAGCTAAATGCATCAAGGGCATCATCAAAGCCAAATTTCTTCTTACCAAAGGAAATCATAAAGAAGCACACAGGGCTTGTTGTCAATCCAATAATTACTGCTGCCCAAACAGGAACAAAACCTGCACCAGGTGTAATACCAACAAGTCCGGCAACCATACCTGTACAAGCACCAATAAGTGTTGGCTTTTTACTCATAAATATATCGCATAGCATCCAGGAAAGCATTGCTGCACCTGCTGAAACTGCTGTTGTAATAAATGCCTGAACTGCTGTTCCGTTTGCCTCAAGGGCAGAACCTGCATTAAAGCCAAACCAACCAAACATCAACATTGCTGCACCAAGTACAACTGTTGGAATGTTGTGGTTTCTATAGGCAGTTCTATCATAGTCATTTCTCTTGCCAAGAAGAATACAAAGCACAAGAGCAGATACGCCTGAGCTGATATGTACTACATCGCCACCTGCAAAGTCAAGTGCGTGAATACCCTCAAGACCAAGTATTCCTCCTGTTGCCCAAACCATATGAGCAAGTGGATAGTAAACTAAAATTGACCAGGCAATTATAAATACAAAAAGTGACTTAAACTTCATTCTACCTGCAACTGAGCCAGTTATCAGTGCCGGTGTGATAATGGCGAACATCATCTGGAAGCAACAGAAAAGCATATTTGGAATTGATGCTCCATCTGTATATCCCTCTGTGGTAGAAACACCCTCTAAGCCAATCCAACTAAAGTCACCGATAAATCCATTGGATGTTGGTGCAAATGACAAGGAGTAGCCAAAAAGCACCCACATAACAATACCTGTACCAATGATGAAAATAGATGTCATAATTGTGTTGACTGTGTTTTTCTTACGGACAAGACCACCGTAAAACATTGATAGTCCCGGTGTCATAAAGAACACCAGAGCTGCACAAATAATCATAAATCCTATGTTACCTGCATTCATATACCTAATCCCCCTTGAACAAATAAAAAAGCCCACCAAAAACATATGGGACTAAAAATGGTTCCTGTAGTCTCATAATCTTAGGTGAACTTCCTTGTTCATATATTTGACAGTTTTGAAAGTTATCTCTCGCTAACCGTCTTGTAATTATGATTATAAAGGCTTTTTATAGGTTTGTCAATAGATTTTTGCAACTTTTTATTTTTTTCTTGCATAACACTTCAATAAAACACCCCTATTCCGTAGAATAGGGGTGTAATTTTGCCTATGTCAGCTTTTAATTATGCATCAGGATTTGTTGTGCTGAACTTGAGGAAGTCGCCTCCCTGTGAAACAGCGCTATCATTGATAGTTACCCACATTTCCTCTGCATCAAAGCCCTTGTAGTCCTTTGTCTGTGTTGCACCATTATTACTGATGATTACACAATACTGTGCACCGTTAGGAATTGCAAGCTCAGCTGTGTACCAACCGTCTGCATCCTTTGTAAGTGCTGTACCTGGCCAAGAAGCACCTGGAATAACTTCAAAGTCAATATCTGTACCTGTTGATGGGTCAATTACCCAAGTCCATAGGTATGGTGTCCAAGATAATTCGCCACTATGCTTAAAGTGTACCTTAGCTGTGTAGTTATCCTCATCATAGAAGAACAGAATGTACTGATCCTTGAATGTGTAGTTTACTGTTGCAGTAGCACTTTCACCAGAAACTGAATTATGAGAATACTTGTAGCCAATAAGGCTTGGAGCCTCATATACACCTGACTTACCAGCAACAACCTTATACTGCTTGTCAGAAGCAATTGGCTTTTGTGTCTTACTGTTGATGTATCTTACTGTAAGAGTACGAACTGTACCAAGGTCATCGTGATTTACCTTTTTCTGAACTAATGTACCGTCAGAAATATCAACCTTACCGTCCATATTGTAGTCTGCAATAGCCTTCTGTTCGTCAGTTAATGTAACAACACCAGCTACAGCCTTCTGAATTAAAGTTGTATCCTTAATTGAAAGGTTCTTACCTGTAAGGCTTGTTCTTAATGAAGATGGGATATATGGTGTGAATTCGTAAACAACTTCCTTATCTGTGTCACCAAATTCGCCCTTTACATCTCCTACAACATTTAGAAGCTCATACTGATTTACAAGAGATTGGTCAACCTCTGTTACATACTTTGTACCCTTTGTTCCGTATAGAACCTGCTTAGAGATAACCTTGTTGCTGTCAGTATCTTTATTGATAATTGTAACCTTAGATTTATCTGATGTGATTGCACACTTATCGTATGTATTCTTCTCAACAAGAACCATAGCAGTAGATGCAGGAACAGTAATCTCCTTGCCCTTTACAACCTTAATTGGTGTAAGACCAGCTTCTACTGTATCAGCAATAACAACCCACTCTGTATCATCAGTTACACTTGCATCAAAGCTAAGGCTAATGTCACTTGGAGCAGAGTCAGAGTTCATAAGAACTGCAACCTTATCCCATTCGCCCTCAACTGTATTCTTTACAGTATATGCAATCTGATTAGTATCACTAATTAAGCTACCGCTCATTAGGTACTGCTTCTTACTTACATTGATATCGTCTGTTGTAAATGGTGAAAATGCATTACGAATATCAAGCATACCCTTGTAGTAAGAAACAAGGTCGGAATACTTAACTAAGTCATTCCAGTCAATCATATTAAGTGTTGCAGGTGACTTATAGGAGTTGTGGTCGCCGTCCTTTGAACGAGCCATTTCCTCACCAGCAAGGAAGAAGTGCATACCCTGTGAAGTTGCACCGATTGTTTCAGCAAACTTGTTAAGGTCAACAAGCTTCTTGTCCTTTGCTCTGTATTCAACGCCATCACCATAGATGGAAGCACCAAGCTTATCATAAAGAGTGTTGTTATCGTGACAAGATACATAGTTTACGCACTGTGCAGGTGAATAAGCCTTCCAGTTGGAAGCAGAACCTACTGTGTTAGCTCTGATACCATACTTAACACCCTTTGAGTTACCAACAATATTACCCTGGATATAACCCTTTGCACCAGCTGATGCGTAGCTACCCTTCATACCATCTCTATACTGGTCATTGAACATAGCAATTCTTTCATCAAGATATTTTGTTGAAGCCTGGGAAGCCATCTTCATTTCGTTGCCGTCACAGTCAACTGCGTCAGCAACTGTAGTCATACCCCAACCTTCACCATACATAATCATATCTTCGCTGATTGTGTCAAGTGATTTACGGATTTCATTCATTGTGTAAACATCGTGAAGACCCATAAGGTCAAAACGGAAACCATCAATGTGGTATTCCTCTGCCCAGTACTTAGTTGACTGAATCATAAAGTTACGATACATTGCTCTTTCGGAAGCTGTATCGTTACCACAACCTGAACCGTTAGAGAATCCACCGGCAGAAGTCTTTCTGTAGTAATAGTCAGGAACACAAGCCTGGAAAGATGTGCTTGTGTTATATGTGTGGTTGTAAACAACGTCCATAATAACACCGATTCCTGCATTATGGAGTGCCTGAATCATCTGCTTACATTCCTTAACTCTAACATTACCATCATATGGGTTTGTTGAGTATGAACCTTCTGGAACGTTGTAATTCATTGGGTCATAACCCCAGTTAAACTGGTCGTCAGAACCACTTTCATCAACTGAACCATAGTCATAGAATGGGTTAATCTGAACATATGTAACCCCTAATTCCTTAAGGTAGTCAATACAAGTTGAAATATCGCCTTCGCCATTAAGAGTTGTACCTGTTTCTGTAAAGGCTGTGAACTTACCTCTGTTTGCTTCAGAAACACCAGAGTTGCTGTTGTAAGAGAAGTCCTTAACATGGATTTCCCAAATTGTTGCCTCTGACTGATTTTCTGTCATAACATGCTTGTCATTTTCCCAGCCCTCTGGGTCTGTGGAATCAAGGTCACAAACCATTGAACGCTTGCCGTTTACACCTGTTGTAACAGAATACACGTCAGGAGTTTCCTTAGTTGTTACAGCAGCTGTTGCAATGCTCTTTGCTGTGATAGTGTATGTATAATACACATTCTTTAGGTCACCTGGAACAGTAACAGAGAAAATACCTGTTTTCTCGTCCTTTGTCATTTCTGATGTACCTAAATCCTTTGCGCCCTCTTCACCATCGGAACCTGTTGCATAGAGATTAAGTGTACATTTTGTTGCAGTTGGTGCCCACACCTTAAAGGTTGTTTCTTCTGGTGTGTAGGTTGCACCAAGGTCGTTGCCGTCATAACGGAACTCGTTGTCAATCTTGTGAGCTGCTTCTTCATAAATGTTAGTTGCAGCTGAAGATGTGATAGTGCCAACAGCAATAGCTGATGTCATCATCAATGCAGCGAGAACCACTGACATAATTCTTTTTAATTTCATAATTGCCTCCTTAAATAATTCTTAAAAAGAATATTATTTCTGAATTTGAATTTCCCTCTCCCTTTTCTTCCTAATGGAAGCTCTGGTTTTGAGGGATATACCTGCTGTGGCAAGTAGTCCTGCCATAACAAGCAATATAGTAACAACAATAGCTTTTGTACTGTTGTCATTCAGCTGATAGTTAAAAATCACATTCTGTTGAATGTCAGAATATTTACCACTTGCGTTCTTTGGTGATGACACAAGTGTCAGATTTTCGTATTCCTTTTCCTTTGCAGAATACTTGTCACCTTTCTTACCTTCAAGGATTTTAATATCCATAACATTTCCGTCAGAGTCCATATAAATCACATTTACCTGACAGTTCTCTGGCTTATCCTTTGTGTATTTGTAGGTAACAACCTTTTCTTCCTGGGTAAAGAGTCCTGCTCCGTTTTCAGGCAGACTGTCTGTATCCAGAAGATAACCCTTAATAGCAGGAATTTCTGTTGTAAAATACTGCTGTCCCACTTGATTTGTCAGCACCTTGCTTGGAGCAATCTCCTTATCAGTAGCCGAGTCAACAAAGCGAAATGTTACGGAGCTGTATGCACCAACATATTCCTTAACCACAAATTTTGCGTGGCCGTTTTCTTCCTTAAAGGTACCCTTGGTATCTTCCTTGCTTACAATCTTATAGCTTTTCAGTACCTCGTTGCTTGGGGTAATATCGTAATCTTCTCCGATCTTTCCCTCAACAACCTGTGTCATAACTACATTTTCAGTTTTTTCATCAATGTAGTTAACAACAACTGCGCCTTTATCAGTTTTGCAGTTTTTATCAAAGCTTTCCTTGTCAACAAGAATAACAGCAGAGCTTTTGCTTACTGTAACCTCATCCTTAACAGTACCAAGGTTTCTAAGTCCAGCAGTTTCCTCATTGGCAACCATTACCCATTTATCAGGTAAGTTCTTGCCCTCAATTTTAACCGTCTGGTCTTTTTCAGGGTTTCCGTTAAGAATAACTGCAACCTTTTTAAAGTTATCGCCCTTAAGTCCGTTTATAATGTAAGCTACAACACCGTTTGAGGTGTCCCCAAAATACTGCAAGCTGTTCAAAGTGTCGGTGCTTGGGTCACGGAACGCCTTAAACTTTTTGTGTAGTTCAATCATTCCCTTGTAATAGTCCACAACATCGCCATATCTGTCAACACTTTCCCAATCAATCATATTGAGGGTTGCAGGTGACTTAAAGGAATTTTCGTCCCCATCCTTACTTCTACAAAATTCCTCTCCTGCTAAGAAGAAGGTCATTCCTTGAGCAGTAAAAATAGCAGCCGAATTTAACTTTGTCATTGACACAAGGTCACTGTACCTTTTACGGAAGTTCTTTTCATCAGGATAGATTGAGCTAATCAACTTATCATAGAGGGTGTAGTTGTCGTGACAGCTTGAATAATTCACTGACTGAGTTGGAGCCTTTGCCCAACCAAAGTTACATTGTCCCTCAATACCTGTAATAAGGTCACCTGTATTTTTACCCTTTGCAAGGAATCCCTTGTCAGAGGGGTTAAAGGTGTTACCCTTTAGGGCATCTCTTATTGTATCATCAAAGGCAGCAATTCTGCTGTCCAAGTGAGCCATATTATCCTGTGTGGCAAGAATTGTACCCTCATCACAGCTGGTTTCCAAATTCCAAGCCTCACCATACATTAAAATTTCCGGATTTATCTTGTCAAGAGTACTTCTGATTTGGTTCATTGTTTCACAATCGTGAAGTCCCATAAGGTCAAAACGAAAGCCGTCAATATGATATTCCTCTGTCCAATACTTAATGGAATCAATCATAAACTTTCTGAACATCTTATGCTCTGACGCTGTGTCATTACTACAGGCTGAACCATTGGAGAATGTTCCGTCACTATTCATTCTATAGTAATAGTTAGGCACTGTTCTGTTAAAGTAGCTGTCCTCTCCTGTGTAGGTATGGTTATAAACTACATCCATAACAACACCGATACCTGCCTTGTGTAAAGCCTGTATCATCTCCTTACATTCCTTAATACGGACATTTCCGTCATAAGGATTAGAGGAGAAGGAACCCTCTGGAACATTGTAGTTTACAGGGTCATAGCCCCAGTTAAACTGGTCATCCTTACCTGTTTCATCAACCGAACCAAAGTCATAAAATGGGTTAATCTGCACATAGTTAACCCCCAACTCCTTAAGGTAGGAAATACAGGTAGGACTGTTGCCTGGAATACCATTAACAGTAGTTCCGTCCTCAGTAAAGGCAAGGAACTTGCCCCTGTTATCCTTGCTGACACCAGAGTTTTCGTTATAGGAAAAGTCCTTAACCTGAACCTCCCAAATAACTGCGTCTGTCTGATTTTTCACAGTTTTGTGAGTGTCATTTTCCCAACCCTGTGGATTGGTGGAAGCAAGGTCAACAATCATACCTCTTTTGCCATTTGCACCAACTGCCTTGGCATAAATATCCACAACCTCATAGGTCTTTTTGTTGTTTGTCACCATATAGGTGTAATACTTATTCTTAAGATTACCCTTAATCTTACAAGACCAAACACCATTTGATTTGTTAAAGGAAAGGGATTGCTCCTTAAAGTACCCATCCTTACTTTCTTTTTCAGAACCATACTCATAGAGCCTTACCTTAACATCACTGGCTGTAGGCGACCACAACTTGAATGTGGTGCTATCCTTTGACCAAACAGCACCAAGGTCATCTCCGTCATAGGCAGTTTTGTCCAGATTAGCAGCATAAGCTGCGTAATCAGTTGTTTTATTATTTTTTGCACTAACATCCACGGCTGTCATTCCAATCATAAACACTAATACAAGAACTCCAGAAACTAATCTTTTAAAAGACATATAAACCTCCCAGAGTTATACTGCTAAAAATAAGCAATCAAAATTTCTTATTTACCAGCAGTCATACATATACACAAGTGTATTTTACCAAAAATACACAAAGACTTATTTCTTTTAAAGAAATAAACCACCTATAAAGGTGGTTTTAGGTGTAGAAAATATATTACAAAATATAGTCATTTTGACAGTATTATTTTTTCTTTAATAAATGCCAAATATAGACACTCCTGTAAGTTCTTCCTCAATACGAAGCAGTCTATTGTACTTTGCAGTCCTTTCACTGCGACAAGGAGCACCGGTTTTTATCTGTCCTGCATTTACTGCAACAGCAATATCTGCAATAGTGGTATCCTCACTTTCTCCACTTCTGTGGGAAATAACAGCAGAATACCCTGCCTTGTGAGCCATTTCAACAGCATCAAGGGTTTCCGTCAATGTGCCAATCTGATTCATTTTCACAAGAATAGAGTTACCTGCCCCTGTTTCAATTCCCTTGTAAAGCCTATTTACATTTGTTACAAAAAGGTCATCCCCTACAAGCTGAATTTCCGATAACCTCTTTGTCAGTTCTCGCCAACCATCCCAATCATATTCCGACAAACCGTCCTCTACGGAAATAACAGGATAATCAGCTACAAGGGTTGCTATATAATCAATTAACTGCTGTGTTGTCATTGTAGTTTGCCTTTTAGGAAGATAGTATGACCCCTCTTTGTACCACTCAGAAGATGCAATATCCAAGGCAAGCTTGGTGTTTTCGGTGTTATACCCTGCCTTCTCAATAGCCTTAATAATATACTCAATAGCCTCTTGGTCGCTGGATAAATCAGGAGCAAAGCCACCTTCGTCACCAACAGCAGTAGCAAGACCCTTTGCCTTAAGAATGGATTTTAGTGCGTGATAAATTTCAGTACATTGGCGAAGTCCGTCACGGAAGTTCTCTGCACCTACAGGCATAATCATAAATTCCTGAATATCCACATTGTTGTCAGAGTGAGCGCCACCATTTAAAATATTCATCATTGGGCAGGGTAATCTGTGACCATTAGTTCCACCAAGATACCTGTAAAGTGGCAGTTCAAGGCATTTTGCAGATGCCTTTGCCACTGCTATAGACACGGCAAGAATTGCATTTGCCCCCAAATTTTCCTTGTTGTCACTTCCGTCAAGGTCACACATCATTCTGTCAATTAGCCTTTGCTGAAAGGGGCTTGTCCCCTCAAGATGCTGTGCAATAGTTTCGTTTATTCCCTTTACGGCAGAATATACAGCCTTGCCACCATAGAGATTGTCACCGTCACGCTTTTCCACAGCCTCAAAAGCACCTGTTGATGCCCCACTTGGCACAATGGCTGACGCAACAGTTCCGTCATTCAGAGTGACTGTTGCTTCAACTGTAGGATTCCCCCTACTGTCAAGCACCTGCCTACCCTTAATCTTTTCAATCAATTCGTACATAAAAAGCACCTCCTTTATCTATCTTTGACAAAGGAGGTGAAATTATACATATTAGTCAAGGTAATCCTTTAGGATTTTACTTCTTGATGGGTGACGAAGCTTACGGAGAGCCTTAGCCTCAATCTGACGGATTCTCTCTCTTGTAACATTAAATTCCTTACCTACCTCCTCAAGAGTACGGCTTCTGCCATCCTCAAGGCCAAAACGAAGTCTAAGTACCTTTTCTTCCCTTGGAGTAAGGGTATCAAGAACTTCATCAAGCTGTTCACGAAGAAGTGTGTGTGAGGCTGCATCAGCAGGAGCTGGAGCATCATCATCAGGAATAAAGTCGCCAAGGTGGGAGTCCTCCTCCTCACCGATTGGAGTTTCAAGAGAAACAGGCTCTTGAGCCACTCTCATAATATCTCTAACCTTATCTACAGGCATATCAATTTCCATAGCAATTTCATCAGCAGTTGGCTCGTGACCGTTCTGGTGAAGTAGCTGAGAAGAAATTTTCTTAACCTTGTTTATTGTTTCAACCATATGAACAGGAATACGGATTGTTCTGCCTTGGTCGGCAATAGCTCTTGTGATTGCCTGTCTAATCCACCAAGTAGCATATGTTGAGAACTTAAAGCCCTTTGTATAATCAAACTTATCAACAGCCTTCAAAAGACCTAAATTACCCTCTTGAATAAGGTCAAGGAAAAGCATACCTCTACCGAGATACCTCTTAGCAATTGAAACAACAAGACGGAGGTTAGCCTGGCAAAGACGCTGTTTTGCCTTTGCATCACCCTCATTTATCTTAATTGCAAGTTCAATTTCCTCATCAGGTGAAAGAAGTGGCACACGGCCAATTTCCTTAAGATAAACCTTAACAGGGTCATCAATTGCAACCTTCTCTGCACTATAGTCAGTGGTTTTTGAAGCCTTATCAGCAACTAAGGTAATATCGGAGATGTCAACATCATTATCCTCAATAATTTCCACACCTAACTGATCAAGAGCATCATATAGCTTTTCAAGCTGTTCTGGTGAAAATTCAATTTCTCCAATAGCATCAAGAATTTCTTGGTTAGAAAGCTTACCCTTAGCCTTGCCTTGGTCCATAATATCCTTGACAACCTGTTTCTTATCAACCTGTCCACTCATAATAATTCTCCTATTCTCTGTTTTCTCTTTGCTTTTTTATATATTCCCTCATTTCCTCTGGGGAAAGTGAGGAGAAGTCCTCTTTTTTTACTTTGTTCTTTTCTTGATAAATTATCTTGATATATTCCTCCACAAGCTCTGGTGTAACCTTGGTGGTTATGGTTCTGTGGGCAATTCTATATATCTTCGATATTTCATCCTGTGTAAAATCCTCTGAAATACTGTTGAGAGGCTCATAACCCTTTGCTATTCTGTTCATTATATAACTGTATAGCTTTTTGTTAAAGTCCGTTATAAAGGACTCCTCTGTAATCCTCCCATAAACATAACTTGCAATATCAGGGTGATTTATCACAAGGGAAATAAGCATTTCCTCTGCATTTGTAGCCTTTGGCTGTTCCCTGTGCTGAGTATTGATTTTATCATCCCTGCCTGTAAGGTCAGTCCTTAGCTTTTTCTCAACCTTTTTTTCATACCCTCTGTACCTTTTTCTACGGAGGGATTTCATATTTGAAAGGATTATATCCTTTTGTACTCCTGTTTCATCAGCTAACTTTGAGGCATAAATCTGCTGTTCAATGTCACTATCAAGCTCCGAAAGAGCCTTTATAGCCTCATTAAGGTAATGCACCTTTTGGTCAGCAATTTTCAGATTATACTTACCTCTGATTTTGTTCAGCTTGTATTCAACATCATTGTCACTACCCTTTACAAGATTATAAAAGGCAGCTCCACCATTTTCTCCATATTTTCTGATAAACTCGTCAGGGTCCTTTCCCTCTGGAATAGTAAGCACCCTTATATTCAGTCCTGCATTACGGAGAATTTCTATTGCTCTGTTGGTAGCCTTCTGCCCTGCCTCGTCAGCATCATAGCAGATAATAACATCATCAGCAAACCTTTTCATAAGTACTGCCTGTTCAGATGTTAATGCTGTACCAAGAGTGGCAACGGCATTCTCAAACCCTGCTTGATTAACTGCAATAACATCCATATATCCCTCACAAAGAATAAGGGTTCTGTCATTACATTTTTTCGCATTGTTAAGGGAGAATAGATTTGCACTTTTCTTAAATACAGGGGTGTCACTGGTATTAAGGTACTTTGGCTTTTCATCTGTCATAATTCGACCACCAAAGGCAATTACATTCCCTCTTACATCTATAATAGGGAACATAACCCTGTTATAAAACCTGTCATTTGTACCCTTACCGTTGCGATTTTTGTAAACAAGGTTTGCCTGTACAAGCTCATTATCCTTAAAGCCTTTATCTCTAAGATAATTTGATAAAGCAAACCTATTATTAGGTGCAAAGCCCAAACCAAAATGGGTAATAGTCTTATCAGTAAGACCTCGGCTATGAAGATAATCAAGTCCGGCCCTGCCCTCATTACTATACAGATTTTTGTAGAAGAACCTTGCAGCTTCTCGGTTAGCCTCATATATTCTTTTTTTCAGCTGTGTCATTGAGTCGTCATAGTTATTCTCCGGCATAGTCATTCCCGACCTTTGGGCAAGAAAACGAACTGCCTCAATATAATCAAGATTTTCAATCTTCATTATAAAGGTAATAACATCTCCACCGGCACCACAGCCAAAGCAGTAAAAGGAATTGTTCTCTGTGTAAATATTAAAGGATGGGGTCTTTTCTCCGTGAAAGGGGCATAAACCAACCATATTTCTACCACGGCGTTTAAGGTTCATATATGTTGAGGCAACATCTGTAATGTCATTCCTCATTTTCAGTTCCTGTAAAAAATCCTCAGGTAATGGCAAGTGAACACTCCTTTCTAAAACCACTCATTATTATATACGACACAAATGAAAAAAATCCTTTATTTTTTAAAACATTTTCAACTTTTTATTACCAAATTCCAACTTACAGTTTTTAATTTTACATTTTAAAGTAATCCTCTTTAACCACAACTGCCTCAATCTGCCCATTTGTTGCATCGGCAAGTTTTTTGTTAAAGAAAGGCAGTTGTGCCACAGGAATGTGAAAGGTAAGAACAACATTTTCAAGAAAATCGCTGTTATCAACCACACCACCACATTCAGGAATAAGACCCGAAAGCTTACCGTAACGGTCATAGCTCATAGTAATTGTACAGCTAAAGCACTTTTCCATACGGATAATTCCGGCACTTTCAAGGGCAATAGATGCACCCTTGCTATATGCTCGTACAAGTCCACCTGCACCAAGCATAATACCACCAAAATACCTTGTCACAACAATAACAGTGTTGACAACCTGATTTTTATTCAGAACATCAAGAACAGGCACACCGGCTGTACCCTGTGGCTCTCCGTCATCAGAATACCTCTTAATAAAATCATCCTTAAGGCTATAGGCATAGACATTGTGGGTAGCATCGTAGTGTTTTTTTCTTTTTTCGTTGATAAAATCAAGAGCCTCCTGTTCGCAGGAAATGGGCTTACAGTAACCTATAAAGCGACTGTGTTTCTCCACAAATTCATCTTGATTTTCTTTTTCCGTTGTATAGTAAAAATCTTCCATATCAATTCCTTATAGAAAAAAATAGGTGGCACAAAAATGTACCACCTCAACAATTACATAAATTATTTCATACCAAAACGCTTCTTAAATCTATCAACGCGTCCGCCGGTATCAACGAGCTTCTGCTTACCTGTAAAGAAAGGATGGCACTTTGAACAAATTTCAACACGGATGTTTTCCTTTGTTGAGCCTGTTTCAATAACATTACCACAAGCACAAGTAATTGTTGTCTGCTTATAATCTGGATGGATACTTTCCTTCATCTCAATTCACCTCTTTCGCTGAAACCGTAAATAACAGCTTAAATTATACAACATAAATTTATAAAAAGCAAGTGTTTTCTGAAAATTTCTCAAATTTTATTTTATTTTCCTTTTCAGAATTTTCACCTTAAGACTGCAAATATTCAATTAACTCATTGAAGTTAAGACCTAACTTTCTTGCATGTAGGGCATTTTCCACTCCAATATATCTCCAAAGGGTATAATCGCAGTCAATAGCTGTTACCTGCTCACTGTCCTCTGTATATCTCTGCATAAAGCCGTATTCTGCGCCGTACTTCATTAACCAATCGTATTCATCGGTTTTATCAAAATCCTGTTTACTATAGCAGTCAAATTCAACAAGAAGTCCCAACTGTCTTTCACTGTTACCACTGTCGCAAACCTTTCTGTTGGCAATAGACTCTGCCTTTACCTGTGTGTATTTTCCAGAGGAAAGGAGGCTATCAACATATTCCGTATAAGCAGTATGCTGGTCATCAAAGGAAACATACCCTGCAATTACCTTAAGGTCAATTCCGTCATACTTTGCAGCATCAATTAGCTTTTTAAGTTGATTTTCCATTAGTGGACTAATCTCTATACCATTATATTCAACTGTGTCAGGCACAAAGCTTCTGTCAAGGGGATTTGCCACCGTTACAGTTCTATAGAGGGTTTTCTGCTGTTCCAGGGAAATGTATTTCTCATTTTCCCTAACTTCATTATCTCTCTTAGCTTCTTCCTCTGTAAAGGACATATACCCAAGCAAAAAGCCTGACGCTAAAACGGCAATCATCACAAATGGCAGGATAATAAAAAGTACCTTTGTAACTCTACCCTTGTTTCGTGGAGTATTGTCACCGTAAACATATCCTCTTGTATTTGAGGAATAAAGTCCACTGGGCTTTGATTTCCTTGAACCCTCAATTCCGTGCCTTCCGTTATTTTTTCCTTGCAAAAAATTCACCTCATAAAGAAAGATATTATTTTGTTATTTGTTATTTATTACTTTATTTCCTTTGAGTCAATTTCTGATACAGCCTTAGCCACAAATTCCTCAACACTCATTGAGCCAAGGTCACCCTCCTTACGGTGACGAACAGAAATGCAGTTATTTTCAATATCTCTGTCACCAACAAGAATCATATATGGGATTTTCTCAAGCTGTGCAGAACGAATCTTGTAGCCAATCTTCTCGCTTCTATCGTCAACCTCAACTCTCATTCCCTTTTCCTCAAGAGCCTTCTTAACTTCATAAATGTAGTCAAGGTGTCTGTCAGCAACAGGAAGTAGCTTAACCTGTACCGGAGCAAGCCACATTGGGAATGCACCTGCGTACTTTTCTATAAGGAGAGCCAAAGTTCTCTCATAGCAACCGATAGAAGTACGGTGGATAATATAAGGACGCTTTTTCTGACCATCCTTGTCAACATATTCCATACCGAACTTTTCAGCAAGGAACTGGTCAATCTGAATTGTAATGAGGGTATCCTCCTTACCGTAAACATTCTTTAGCTGAATATCAAGCTTAGGGCCATAGAAGGCTGCCTCACCCTTACCGATTGTATATGGAATTTCAAGATTATCAAGAATATTCTTCATAGCACTTTGTGCTTCGTCCCAATCCTCTGGTGTGCCAATGTACTTTTCTGTATTTTCAGGGTCCCACTGTGAGAATCTATAGGTTACATCATCAATCAGACCAACTGTTTTTAGTGTGTATTTTACAAGGTCAACACATTTCTTAAATTCTTCTTCAAGCTGGTCTGGAGTACACATAAGATGACCCTCGGAAATTGTGAACTGACGAACACGGATAAGTCCGTGCATCTCACCAGATGCCTCATTACGGAAAAGTGTTGATGTTTCGCTGTATCTTAGTGGCAAATCCCTATAGGAACGCTGACGGTTAAGATATGCCTGATATTGGAAAGGACAGGTCATTGGACGCAGAGCAAATACCTCATCATCTTTTTCTTCGTCACCAAGAACAAACATACCGTCCTTGTAATGATCCCAATGTCCAGAAATCTTGTAAAGGTCAGACTTAGCCATAAGTGGAGTCTTTGTCATCTGCCAACCACGCTTTTGTTCCTCGTCCTCAATCCAACGCTGTAAAAGCTGAACAACTCTTGCACCCTTTGGAAGAAGTATAGGCAAGCCCTGACCGATGCTTTCAACTGTTGTAAATAGTTCAAGCTCACGACCAAGCTTGTTGTGGTCACGGAGTTTTGCCTCCTCTAACTTCTGTAAATATTCCTCAAGCATAGCAGCCTTTGGAAAAGCTGTACCATAAACTCTGCAAAGCTGAGCATTGTTTGAGTCGCCTCTCCAGTATGCGCCTGTGCAGTTTGTAAGTGCAACTGCCTTAATTGCTGATACATCCATAAGATGTGGACCTGCGCAAAGGTCAACAAATTCATCCTGCTTGTAGAAGGAAATTGGCTCGTTCTTTCCAGCGTGCTCCTTGCAAAGCTCAACCTTGTAAGGCTCGTTCATTTCTGTAAGCTTTTCTATAGCCTCATCTGGGGAAAGCTCAAACTTTTCAAGGGCAACCTTGCTCTTTACAATTTTCTTCATTTCAGCAGTAATTTTATCAAGGTCCTCCTGTGAAAATGGCTTTTCCACATCAAAATCATAATAAAAACCATTGTCAACAGCTGGGCCAATGGCACACTTTGCTGTTGGATATAATCTCTTTACAGCCTGTGCAAGAATATGAGATGCTGTATGCCAAAATGCCTTTTTACCGTCAACATCATCAAATGTGAGGAATTCCAGCTTACAATCCTTTTCAATAGGTGTTCGTAAATCCATAACCTCGTCATCTATTTTACAAGCACACACCTGCTTGAAAAAGCCACCGCCAAAGCTCTTGACAATTTCATAAGGTGTAGTTCCGTTTTCAAATTCCTTTGTGTCATTTCTTAAAGCTACACTAACCATTTTTATTCTCCTTTTCTTAAAAATAAAAGTCCCAATATTCCACAACGGAATATTGGGACGACAATACAATTTCGTGGTTCCACCCAAATTCGGTACTAAGTACCCTCAAAACCCATAACGGAGTTACCCGCTGTAGCATTTCCTCTACAGACTCCAAGGTAGTAACTATATGCTCCTGCCTACTGTACTCACAGCAAATGCACAGCTCTCTGAAGGCGGTGGCAAATAATCGTGTCCTTTTCAACATTCAATATACTGAAAGAAATTTCAGATTTGTAATAATTGTATCATTTTAAAAAACTGTTGTCAATCGTATTTTCAATTATCTTAAAAATTTTTTGATTACATATGACGATAATGCTTAACCTGTTTTCTGTTTCTCTTTTTGTTCTTATTGTGCTTAACCACTACAACAAGGTAAAGTGCAAAGAGAACAACCACAACTAAAGCAGCAACAATAAAGTAAACTGAGGTAAACACATTTTTTATTAGGTCAAGTGTGTAGAGCAGACCACTTCTCTCAACACTTTCATCAGCAACAAGGTTAAAGGAAGAAACCTCCTTACCCTCGTAATATACTGTAGCTGTGCCAACATAGTCACCCTCATTTATAGGAGCTACAATACTTGATGGAACATCAGTTTCAATGGTAATATCCTCATCCTTAATTGTATCAGGTAAAAGTACGCTAAAATCCTCCTCAGCACTTAGCTGAATAGAGCTTTTATCCCAGGAAAGGTCAACCTTTTCCTCACAAACAGGAGTTTCCCTTGTAACAACCTGTCTTAGTGTAATTGAGGTAAGAGCCCAACGGAAAAGCTCTGCTGCATCTGTCATTGTGTAATACTCTGTAATACCCTCTGCCTCATTATAAGGGGCGTGCATAAGAATGGCAATATAACTGTATCCGTCAGCCACTGCTGTTGTTACAAGGCATCTTCCAGCCTCGTCAGTAGTACCTGTTTTAACGCCCTTTGCATACTGATAATAATAATCCCCACTTGTAGAATCAATAAGGAAATTTGTAGTACTATAGTATGTATCACCAATGGTATAGCCTACAGAGTTTGTAATATCAGAAAACTGTGGTAGAGAAAGGGCGTAGTTTGCAATTTTGTACATATCCCTTGCAGTGGTGTAGTGATTTTTATTGTGAAGTCCGTGAGGGTTCACAAAATGGGTATTTTCACAGCCAAGCTCCTCTGCCTTCTCATTCATCATTTTAACAAAGCCTTTAACGCTTTTATCCCCACCAACATAGTCGGCAAGTACCAAGGCAGCATCGTTGCCTGATGAAATCATAAGGCATTGTAAAAGCTGTTTTACAGTCATACTTTTTCCAATATTATCATAAACAGCTGAAAGTGAGCTACCTGTTCCCTCCAAGGATTTTAAAGCAGATTCCTTAATTTTAATTTTTGTGTTAAGATTTTCAATATGGTCAGCCACAACAATGTAGGTCATAATTTTTGTAAGAGATGCAGGATAACGCTTGGTGTCAGCCTCCTTACTATATACTGTAACACCTGTATCAAGATTAACAAGTAGAACCGTGTCGGACTTGGTATCAACAGGACAGCCATAATCAAGGTTATCAAAGGTATTTGTCTGCTGACTGGAATTCACCTTTGCCCCATTTGCTGTAAAAGCAAAGCTACTCATTGCCACAAATATTATTAAAAATATAGAAATTATTGAAAAAATATTTTTTCTCATAGAAATTTTACCTCTTATATGTTATATTATAAATGCTACATTTAATAATACTACAAACTCCTTCGAGTTTCAATTATATTTCTAAAATTTATAGGTGATTTTTTTGATTTACATAACCGGAGATAAACACGGAGATATTTCCTACTTCAAGGATAAGAGAATGAAACAAGTTAAAAAAGGTGACTATGTTATTATAACAGGTGACTTTGGATTTTTTTGGAACAATACAGTACAGGAAAAGGAAAATCTTGAATTCCTCTCAAAACAGCCTTACAACATACTATTTATAGATGGCACTCACGAGAATTTTGACCTTCTTGAGCAGTACCCCATTGTGCCATATTTTGGTGCAAAAGCAAGAAAAATTGCTGACAATATTTACCACCTGTTAAGAGGACAGGTATATATTATAGAAAAGAAAGGTATATTTACCTTTGGTGGTGGCATCAGCAGGGATTTGCAGAAAATGTTGGATATAAATATGTGGTTTGAAAGAGAGTTGCCAAGCAAAGAGGAATTTGTTGAGGGTGCAAGGCAATTAAACGCTTACGGAAGTCACATTGACTACATAATCACCCACGAACCACCCACAAGAATCAAGGGTGTTATCGACCCAAGCCTTAAGCCGAACCCTGTTAATGTTTATCTTGAACAGATTGCAAGTCAGGTGAATTTTGACAAGTGGTTCTTTGGCTCAATGCACCTTGATGAAGAAGTAAAGGACGGATATTTTGGCGTATTCAGGGAATTACTTCCTGTTAATAAAAAAGAAAAAGCAAGAATATTTTGAGGGGACTGTCATACAGTCCCCTCAACCTTTAATTAAGACTTTCTCCACCTGTATTTACAAACAGTCTGTTAATTTCAGCCCTAATTCCTGCGTATTCCTCACCACTTAAATTCGGCGATTTTTTGAGAATTTCCTCAACACAATCCAAAGTTTCTGCAACATCCTCTGTCTTAGAAAAATCAGCAATTTTCATTTCTGGAAGTCCGTGCTGTTTCTTGCCAAAGAAGTCGCCAGGACCACGGAGCTTTAGGTCCTGGTCGGCAATTTCAAAGCCGTTGGAGGTTCTTTTCATTGTATCAAGTCTGCTAACAGTATCTCCGGATTTACTGTCAGAAAGCAGAATACAATAGCTTTTCTCGCTACCTCTGCCAACACGGCCTCTAAGCTGATGCAACTGAGAAAGTCCGAATCTCTCTGCATTTTCTATCATAATAATATTTGCATTTGGAACATCTACTCCCACCTCAATTACTGTGGTAGAAACAAGAATCTTTATTTCCCCCAAGGCAAAATCTTTCATTACTCTTTCCTTTTCAGCAGGTTTCATTTTTCCGTGAAGTATGCCAATGGGAATATCCTTAAAGTCATCATTCAGCATTAACCTTTGAGCATATTCCTCGGCAGAAAGCAACCCCTCTGGAGAGTTTTCCCCCTCCTCCACAAGAGGACACACAATGTAACACTGCCTACCCTCAAGAATATTTTTCTTAATAAAACCAAGGGCCCTTTGTCTTATGGAACTGTCAATAAGCAGAGTATCAATTTTCTGTCTGCCTGGTGGAAGTTCATCAATTACGGAAATATCAAGGTCACCATAAATAATTAGGCCAAGGGTTCTGGGGATTGGTGTGGCACTCATAACAAGTAGATGAGGATGCTCACCCTTTGACAAAAGAGCGGCCCTCTGACCTACGCCAAAACGGTGTTGTTCATCAGTAATTGCCAAGGCTAAGGACTTAAACTCCGTATCCTTTGTCAGTAGTGCGTGAGTTCCGATTACAAGATCTATTTCTCCATTTTTCAGCCTTTCCCTAAGTAGCTTTTTATTCTTTGGAGTAAGAGAACCTGTCAGTATCTCCACCCTTATTCCAGTTCCCTGTAGTAGCTTTGAGATACTCTCAAAATGCTGTTGTGCAAGGATTTCTGTAGGTACCATAAAGGCAACCTGATACCCATTTTTTATAACTGTGTAGCTAACAGCTAAGGCAACAGCTGTTTTACCTGAGCCAACATCCCCCTGGACAAGTCTGTTCATTGGGGATTTTTTGTTCATCATATCCTTTATGCAATCAAGAACAACCCTTTGCTGTGCATTTGTAAAACTAAAAGGAAGAAGCTTCAAAAACTCCTCGGTATAATTCTCCTCAAGAACTATACCATTTTCCTCCTTTTTATCCCTTTTGAGAAAACGAAGTCCTAAATTGAGAATAAGCAATTCTTCAAACACCAATCTACGCCTTGCCATAAAAAGCTCGTCACTATCAGCTGGAAAGTGAATTTTCCTAAGGGAAAAACCAAGACTTTGCAAATTGTACTTATCCCTTATCCACTGTGGCAGGGGGTCTTTTATCCTCTCTGGCAAAAGCTCAAGAGATTTGGCAACTGCATCCTGCACAACTCTGTTGGGAAGTCCTGCTGTAAGGTGGTATTTAGGTTGCATAGTACTTCCCTCTGCTACAGACTTAAAGGTTGGTGCAATCATTTGCAAACCATTTAGGGTGCGATTTATTTTTCCATAAAAGAAGTATTCTGTATTTGTGTGTATCATCTGACTTATATATTTGTTGTTAAAATAAAGCAGGGTAACAGCACCACTGTCATCATATGCAATAGTTTTGCATATCATTTTGCCACTACCTCTGGCAAAGCTCACACTAAAAGGAGAGCTGACACTTGCCTTTATACAAACGAAAACACTTTCAACAGCATCAGCAATAGGAGTTACATTACTCCAATCCTCATAACTTTTTGGATAGTAGCGAATTAAATCACCAACAGAATACAGCCCCAGATTATTAAACTTTTCTGCCCTCTTTTTTCCAATGCCCTTTAACTCTTCAATTTTCTTATTATAAAGACTTGCCATAAGTACCTCTGTTTATTACAAAAAGGCAGGTCAAACAACCTGCCTTTTGAAAGCCTTTTCTATTAGTATTCAACACCAACAATGTAGTAGTAAACAGGCTGATCTCCCTTAATGAGAGAAATATCAACGCTATCACCATACTTTTCGTTGAGGATTTCGTTTACTTCGTTTGCCTCATCTTCTGAAACACCCTCACCATAAATAAGGGTTACAAATGTGGCATCCTTCTTGATTATATCCTTACACAGCTTAAGGAGAGCCTTTTGTGTATTCTTCTCACAAATACAGAGCTTACCGTTCTTTAGTCCGATAATCTCCCCTTCTTTAATCTTCTTACCACCAAACTCGCTGTCACGAGCAGCAAATGTAATCTGACCTGTAACAACAGTTTTAACTGCGTCATTCATAATTTCTTCGTTTTCTTCAGCATCAGAATCTTCATCGTAGTTAATAAGAGCAGTAAGACCTTGGGCAATTGTCTTTGAGTTAATAACAACTACCTTTCTATCCTCAACCATATCAACAGCCTGACTTGCTGCCATAATAATGTTCTTGTTGTTTGGAAGAACAAACACAGTCTTTGCAGGAGTGGCAAGTATAGCCTCAAGAATATCATCAGTAGATGGGTTCATACTTTGACCACCTGAAACTACATAGTTACAGCCCATATCCTTAAAGAGGGCAACAAGTCCCTCACCTGCTGCAACAGAAACAAAGCCAATTTTCTCAACAGGCTCAGCAACAGGGAGCTTTTCCTCCTGCTTTGCACCTGCATTTTTGTGCTGTTCCTTCATATTCTCAACCTTAACAGTAAGGAGCTGACCAAACTTTAGTCCCCTCTGTAGAGCTTTTCCTGGGTTATCTGTATGAACATGAACTTTAATTATTTCTTCGTCATCAACAACCACAACACAGTCACCAATAGTCATTAGGTATTCTCTAAGCTCTGTTGGGTCAGTTTCAATTTCAGCATCTCTGCCAACAATAAATTCTGTACAGTATGTGAAGTTGATAACCTCGTCAAACTGAGCAGCAGCACTTTCAAAGGAATCTGCACTGTCCTTAACATCAGAAGTCTGAACCTCAGTGCTTTCAATCATTTTTTTGTCCTTAATAACTGACAGCATACCCTGGAATATAACCAGCAGACCCTTACCGCCGGCGTCAACAACACCTGCCTTTTTAAGTACAGGGAGGAACTTTGGAGTCATTTCAAGAGCTTCCTCTGCTGCCCTTACAATTTCTTCCCAAACCTTAACGGTACTGCCTGTTTCTGTCAACTTTTCAAGACCTGCTTCATAAGCCATTCTTACAACAGTAAGGATTGTACCCTCTGTTGGTTTTGTAACAGCCTTATATGCCTCCTCAACACCAATGCCAAGGGCATCTACAAGAACCTCTGCATTAGCCTCCTCAACACCTGCAAGTCCCTTCGCAAAGCCTCTAAAGATAATTGAAAGAATAACACCTGAGTTACCCCTTGCACCACGAAGCATAGCAGAGGCAGTTTTCTTAGCAGCCTCCTCAAGAGTTGGATTACTCATTTTCTTAAGCTCATTTGCAGCAGAAGTAATTGTCATAGACATATTTGTACCTGTATCACCATCCGGAACAGGGAAAATATTAAGGTCATTAAGAGCCTGTTTATGAGCGCAAATGTTGTTTGCACCTGAAATAACAGCATCTCTAAAAATCTTACCATTTATCATTTCTTCACATCCTATCCTTATGAAAAAATTTCTTATACACTTTATTATACCATAAAAAAAGGACTTGCACAATACAAGTCCTTTAAAAATATACATAAATTTTTTCCAATTTTGTTTTATTTTTCTAAACTAAAAATAAACAGAAGTTCATTACTGAACATCGTGTTCGCTTTTCTTTTATCGAATTTCAAAGTTTTCTACAGAGGTACATAGACCTGTCTTGTTGTCAATATCAAAAATCACACCGTCAATCTTGCAGTTGCCACTTGCATAATCAAACCTCTGTGGTAGCTTGTCACGAAGCTTACTTATGATAATTTCAGGCTTAACTCCAAGAACAGAATTTATTGTACCTGTCATTCCAACATCGGTAATGTATCCTGTACCCTGTGGCAGAACCTCACAATCTGCTGTTTGGATATGGGTATGAGTTCCAAAAACTGCAGAAACCTTACCATCAAGGTAAAATCCCATTGCTCTCTTTTCACCTGTTGCCTCTGCGTGGAAGTCCACAATTTTCACAAGGCAATCCTTAACATCTTCTTTTTCAAGAATATTATCCATTTTTTTAAAAGGACAGTCAAGGATATTATCCATATATGAGTTACCCATAAGGTTAATAACTGCTACTGAAAATCTACCCATATCAAATATACAGTAGCCTTTACCTGGAGTTGTTGAGTCAGGGAAGTTTGCAGGACGGATAATATATGGCTTTTCATCAAGGTAGGAATAAAATTCCTTTCTTCTGAAAGTATGGTTTCCAAGGGTGATAACATCAACACCTGAGCTAAAAATATGGTCAGCCGAACTTGGTGTAATACCATTACCGTCACTGGAATTTTCTCCATTTACTATAGTCATATCAATTCCCTTAAGCTTTTTAAAGCTACTTAGCTTTTGACGGAGAAAATCACAGCCAGACTTTCCAACCACATCACCAATACATAAAATTCTCATAACAGCACCATCCTTTCCTATGATTATACCACATTTAAGTATTTTTACAATACAGAATTTTATTCCTCAACATAAATCGGTGACTTAGTACAGATATTTTCATTAACAGTATAGTCAATATCAAGGTAGAAGTTCTCCTTATCCTGTCTGTATTTATATTTTCTTCCCACTATAGTTTTATTTTTAAAGTCGAAGGCCTCTTGCAGTCTTGCATAGGTTTGCAGAGCTTTTTTATTTTCTTTCAGAGAAATTTCTTTATTCTCAATTTCAGCCACATATTCCCTTGTTACAGATACAGGCAGTTCCTTATCATTTATATTAAGGTTTTCCGTTTTAGTAAGGACCTTGTAATTGTCATATGGTATATAGCCAAAGCTAAGAGGTACGCTAAACCACAACAATTCTCCCCTTGACCTTTCCTTTGTTTCTCCTGTAGGAACAGCCATAACTTTCCTCTTTGGTAATTTATAGGTTTTGTGATATGTGGTTTCCCCTATAACCTCTCCACTTGCCTTTACAAAGTGACTATCTCCCAAAGCACCTGTTATTACGCCACTAATAAGCAGTTGCCCCTTTGCAACAGCAGAGCCTTTTTTCACAACTCCTGTTCCGTTTGTCACATTGGTTTTAAGCACCAAGGCATCTCTTGAAGCCTTAAGATTACAAGGATTGTTCTTGTCAATAATTTTAGGTTGATTGTACTTTTCCTTTACTTCAACCTCTGCCTTGCACTCTGTAATATTGACGGAAATCCACCTAATATCAGGAATTTCTGCCATAACTCGCCTTTCAAGACTTTTGTTATCTATACTTTTTATGTATGCGCCCTCATACAATCCGTTTTTTTCAAGCACAGTCATAATTTTTGTTGTAGGTACTTTTTCATTACCATTGATAGTGGTTATCCAAATGAATTTTGAGAGTATGACCGTTATTGCCACAAACAGCACAACGCCAATAACCAACCCTTTTCTCGCCCTATACTTTTTCAAAAGAAAGGGCAATCCTGACTTTTTGTTTATTTTTGTTACTATGCCTGTACCCCTAAGACAATTCCTCAACCTTTTATATTCCACTGCACACAGGTTAAAGGACAAGCCACCGTCACAGGGCAGTATTCCCCAATAGGAAAAGCCTTTCTTGTTTAGAATATTTATTATCCTTTCTGTAAACCTACCCTTTGCACAACAGTTTACACTACCTCTTATAAATCTTATTATCCTTACTATCAAAGCAACTCCTACCCTACATTATAAACTCAAGGCACAGCACAGTACCCTCTATTATTAAGGCAGAGCTCGAAAGATACTTTAGCTTTAATCCTCTGCCCTTAACTGAAATCACCACAGACTTAGTATTAACCTTTATATTATCTTCTTGATATTTCAGCACCCCCGTACTTCCCTCAATGGTAATTTCCTTGTTACCTGTTATTTCTATTATAGGCAAACTGGAGTTGAGAGATGGTGGAATAAGCTGTCTATCCTTTCTTTTCATAATTATCCTCCTTATATCTTTCACTTATTTTTACGAAAGTAAAGTTATATTTATGACAAAGAGCATATATATTAAAAGTGAATACTTTTAATAATTTCAGAAATTTAATATTTACTATTTCTGCACTTATATCAATTTCTGCACTTCTATGGTTTACAGACTTGTATAAGCAAAGTGTTACAGATGGACTTTTAGGCTGTTGTAATGTCCTTGTGCCGTCACTGTTTCCCTTTTTCTTTCTGTCCTCCTTTATTGTCTATAGTGACTGCTTTTCCGTAGTTACAAAAAAACTAAGCTGGGCAGAAAAGCTAACAGGTATATCTCCACAGGGACTACTTGCAGTTTTGCTCTGTGTTATTGGTGGTTTCCCTGTTGGTGGAAGGGTGGTTTCCTCACTTTTCAGCCAGGGGAAAATCACAGAAAACGAGGCAAAAAGGCTAAGCTACATCTGTGTTGGAGCAGGCCCTGGCTTTATAGTTACCTTTGTTGGGGAGGGAATTTTCGGTAACAAAGCCTTGGGACTTCTTCTCCTTGTTGCAAGTGTTTCAAGTGTTGTAACCCTTGTTATGCTAAGCAGATTTATTCCCTTAAAAAAGGATAATATTCCTTTAAAGAATAATACCCAATATTCAATAGGCGAAAGCATTGTAAAAGGTACAGAAAGCGCAGTAAGGTCAACCCTATCTATGTGTGGCTTTGTGGTTATTTTTGTAGTGATTAACAATTTGATGTCACTACTTCCCTACTACAACGGTGTTATAGCAACACTTCTGGAAATCACAAGTGGAATGATAAACTTTGGAAATGATATGAATGTAATTCTTGTTGCCTTTCTTATAGGCTTTGGTGGAATTTGTGTCCATTTTCAAATTTTTGGAATTATTAAAAACATCAACATTAGCAAAGTTCTATTTTTCCTCGTAAGAATATTACAAGGGCTAATATCTGCCCTATATATTCAAATACTACTATATTTCTTTCCTGTGGCAGAACAGGTTTTCAGCAGTATAGAGGAAAACACAGTACCACAGCTTTCCTCAACAGCTTGGGGTGGTGGTGGACTGATTTTGCTATCAATTATATTCTTATTATCTATAAAAAAATCGGAGGTTAATTTATGTGTGGAATAGCTGGATGGTTTGACAGGAATATTGATTTTAACAAGAAGAAAGATGTTATTAACAGAATTTCAGAAACTTTAACTCCTCGTGGTCCTGATGAAAACGGAGTGTATATTACACAGGATGTTGCCCTTATCCATCGCAGACTTGTAGTTATTGACAGGGAAAACGGAACTCAACCTATGACGGTGCTCCACAAGGACAAAAAATACACCATTGTCTATAACGGAGAGCTGTACAATACTGAGGAAATCAGAAACAAGCTAACTGCTAAGGGCTATCGTTTTCGTGGCAGAAGTGACACCGAGGTTGTGCTAAAGGCGTACATACATTGGGGTAAAAGATGTGCAGAAAAACTAAATGGCATTTTCGCCTTTGGAATTTATGAAATGAAATCAAAGGAACTTTTCCTTTGCAGGGACAGAATAGGAGTAAAGCCACTTTTCTATCATCAGTATCAAGGGGGAATTATCTTTTCTTCAGAAATCAAGTCAATACTTGCAACAGGTGCCGTTAAGCCAAAGGTTGACAAACAAGGACTTTTTGAAATTTTCTTTATGGGGCCTGCAAGAACTCCTGGAATTGGTGTATTCAAGGATATTTATGAGCTAAAGCCAGGAGAAAGAGCCATCTACAAAAACGGCAATCTTCACAAGGAAATGTACTTCAAATTAGAGGCAAGGGAGCATACCGACAGCACAGAAAAAACTATTGAAAAGACAAGGTATCTTCTGACTGATGCCGTAAAAAAACAGCTTGTATCTGATGTACCGGTTTGCTTTTTCCTATCTGGTGGACTTGACAGCTCCATAATTTCAAAGGTAGCATCCCTACATTCAAGGGAGAAAAACAGAGGACGAATACACACATTTTCCGTTGAATATGAGGACAACAGCAAGTATTTCCAGAAAAGTCTTTTTCAACCAAACAGAGATGCAGAATACATCAATAAAATGGTTAAGGACACCCACAGCCTTCATACAGAGGTTATTCTCAATCATCAAGACTTAGCCCATGCACTTTATAGTGCTACAGAGGCAAGAGATTTGCCAGGTATGGCTGACATCGACTCCTCTCTGCTACTGTTCTGTAAAAAAATCAAACAGGACTTTACCGTTGCTTTGTCAGGAGAATGTGCTGACGAGCTTTTTGGTGGCTACCCTTGGTACCACAACAAGCATATACTTTTTGAACAGTGCTTTCCTTGGTCAAAGGACCCAACAATAAGAAGAAAAATCCTGAAAAAAGATGTGCTAAAGGGTGGTGAGGACTATGTTCATCAAAGATATTACGAAACCTGTAGAGCAACTGACAAGCTGAGAAGTGACACTAAAGTAACAGCAAGAATGAGAGAAATGTTCAGACTGAATTTCTACTACTTTATGCAATGCCTTCTTGACAGAAAGGACAGAATGAGTATGTACTCTGGCCTTGAGGTGAGAGTACCATTCTGCGACTATCGTTTGGTAGAATACGCCTACAATATGCCTTGGGAAATAAAGGCATATAACGGCAGAGAAAAAGGCATTGTGAGAAAGGCCTTTGAGGATATTCTGCCAGAGGAAATATGTTGGAGAAAGAAAAGTCCTTATCCAAAAACCCACAACCCTGTTTATATGAATATAGTCAGCGAAAAGGTAAAGGAACTTCTCACCAAAAAAAGTGTTCTCAACGAACTTCTTGACAAAGAGGGAATTATAGATATTATAAATAACCCCGATAAAATAGAGTCACCATTCTACGGTCAGCTTATGAAAGCACCTCAGATTCTGGCTTATATAATAGAAATAGACCATTGGTTCTCCCACTATAATGTTGAGATTGATATGTAATTTAAACCACAGGGCTTCGGCTCTGTGGTTTTTTCTTTGTTGGTGTTGCCTTTAATATTTTCATATGCTATACTTTATATATAGGAGAATTTTGCTATGAAGATATTATTTATATACAACCCTGTTTCAGGCAAGGGAGCAATTACCTCAAAGCTTTCTTACATAGTAGAAAAGCTGTCTGAGATTGGTATAGTTACCCTACTACCAACAAAAGCCAAGGGTGATGCAACAAAATATGTAACAGAATATTCAAATGACTTTGATATAGTAATATGCTCAGGTGGTGACGGAACTTTAAACGAAATCACTACAGGCTATATGTCCTTACCAAAGGAAAATCGTAAGCCCTGTGGCTACATTCCTGCTGGTACTGTCAATGATTTTGCCACATCTATGGGTATCCCCAAGAACATTCAAACCTGCACAGACAAGCTACTTGACAGTGTGGGTTTCCCCTATGATATTGGGCAGTTCAACGACAGATATTTCAACTATATTGCAGGGTTTGGGGCTTTTACAGATGTTGCCTACAAAACCTCTCAAACCTCTAAAAATATCTTTGGTAAAATAGCATACATTATGGAAGGTATAAAGCGTCTTCCAAAAATAAAGGGAATCAATGTTGAAATAAAGGCAAACGAAAAAGTTCATTGTGATAATTATATTTTCGGAATGATATGCAACACCTTCTCAGTTGGTGGAATAATAAAAATTGATGAAGAAGAAGTTTCTCTTGATGACGGTATGTTTGAGGCTATCTTCGTAAAAACTCCAAAGAATCCCATTGAATTACAGGAAACAATCAACGATATTGTTTTGAGAAAACTAAACAGCAAACACTTTCTATATATAAGAAGTAAAGAATTTGAAATAGAAAGCAAGACACCTATTGGTTGGACTCTTGACGGAGAGTTTGGTGGCAAATACGAAAAGGCAAAAATCATCAACCACGAAAGAGCCATTGAATTTTTAAAGCCAAAGGACAAGGAGTGATTGTTATAAATGCACAAAGCTACGAAAGAATGAAAAACAAAATAGTCAGCAACAAATTTCTATATAATGCAATAAAAATAATGTACAAAGTTCTACCATTAGTAATTTTTCTTGCCTATCCACTCCTTGTTGCATACCTCATTTTCAACTGGGACACAAGGTATATAAGGGTAATATTTGTTCCTATTGGTGTTTATATTGCAATTACTATTATGAGAATAATAGTAAACAGACCTCGCCCCTACGAAAAGGAGGGCATCTCCCCTCTGTTTCCTAAAAGTACAAAGGGTAAAAGCTTCCCATCAAGGCATTGTGGAAGCGCATTCATTATAGCATTTGCATTTTGGTACATCAGCATAGGTCTTGGCATACCTTGTATGATAATTGCCACTATAATTTCTCTACTGCGACCAGTTGCAGGAGTTCACTATATCTCCGACATACTTGGCGCAGTTGCAATTAGCTCTCTTTTCGGAATACTGTTTTTCTTTATATTTTAAATTACTGCACAAACTGCTTTAAGTGGTTTGTGCTTTTTTATGTCACAAAATGCTATTTGACTGTTTTTAAAGATATTTTTGGCTGAATTTTGATTATATTTGAATGTTTTTGAATTATTTTGAAAAAAAGTTGAATTTTTTGTCTAATTTCTATTGACAGCTGTTTTATTTTATGTATAATAATAACCATAAGAGGTGATTAGATGCTGACGCAAGAAAGATTTGACAAGATTCTAAGTTTGTTGGACAGCAAAAAATCAGTTACAGTACAGGAGCTTGTAGATATTCTCAATACATCAGAAAGTACAGTTCGCAGAGATTTGAATCTGCTGGACAAGCAAGGGAAGCTACACAAGGTTCACGGTGGTGCAACTGTTGCAAACACAAAATCCACAGTAATCCGTACAGAGGATGACATAAAAACAAAATCCTTCCTATACTCAAAGGAAAAGGAGTTAATCGGCAGATATGCTGCCACTCTGATTAAGGATGACGATTTAGTATATATCGATGCCGGTACATCCACAGAAAAGCTAATACATTTTATCCCAAACAATTCCAAAGCAACCTTTGTTACAAATGGCATTGACCACGCAAGAGAGCTAATTCACAAAGGACTAAGGACATTTGTCATTGGTGGTGAGCTAAAGCTCTCTACAGAGGCTATTATTGGTGTCACAGCAATAAACAACCTTAACAGCTACAACTTTTCAAAGTGCTTTTTGGGTACTAACGGAATTACGGTTAATAACGGCTTTACTACTCCTGATATTGATGAGGCTATGCTGAAACACAAAGCCTATGAAAAAAGCTATATTACATATATCCTTGCTGATCACAGCAAATTCAACAGAGTTTTTGCTATGTCATTTGGCGACTTATCAAAAGCCTGTATAATCACCGATAAAGTAACAGACCCTATTTTCAAAGAACATACAATTATAAAGGAGGTAGAGGAATGATTTACACAGTTACCTTTAACCCTGCCATTGACTATGTTGTTGAGCTTGCAAGCTTTAACACAGGTGAAGTCAACAGAACCAAAAGAGAGTATATAAACTTCGGTGGCAAGGGCGTTAATGTTTCAATGGTTCTTACAAATCTTGGTATAGAAAACACTGCAATGGGATTTCTTGCTGGTTTCACAGGAGATGCCCTACAGTCTGGTCTGAATTCAGTTGGAGTAAAAACTGACTTTATACATCTAAACGAGGGCAACACAAGAATCAATGTGAAAATCAAGGCTGTTGAGGAATCTGAAATCAACGCAGTCGGCCCTAAAATCCCAGACAGCGCTATTGAGGAGCTTTTCCAAAAGCTGGATAAATTGAAAAGTGGCGACACATTGGTGCTTGCTGGTTCAATACCTTCCTCTCTCCCTGCTGATATGTACGAAAGAATTATGAGCAGACTTTATAACAAAGGTATTCGCTTTGTTGTTGATGCAACAAAGGATTTACTGATAAAAACCCTTAAATATGAGCCATTTCTTATTAAACCTAACAACCACGAATTAGGTGAAATATTTGGAATTGAGCTTCAAACAGATAATGAAATTATCTACTATGCAAGGGAGCTAAAGAAACAGGGTGCTAAAAATGTGCTTGTTTCTATGGCAGGTAACGGAGCAATCTTAGTTGACGAAAACGATGTTCCACACAAAATCGGCACTCCTAAGGGAAAGGTTGTAAACTCAGTTGGTGCAGGTGACTCAATGGTAGCAGGTTTTTGTGCCGGATACCTTGAAAAGGGTGACTATCAATATGCACTGAGAATGGGCACAGCAGCAGGTAGTGCATCTGCATTTTCCGAAGGACTTGCCACAAAACAGGAAGTAATGGATTTACTCAATAAAATCTAATATTTTTTACAAAGGAGGAAAACTATGAGAATCGTTGATTTACTTAAAAAGGATTGTATTGAGCTAGGCATTAGTCTTGGTTCAAAATCCGAAGCAATCGACAAGCTTGTGAGCCTTCACGACAAAGCAGGAAACCTGCTTGATGCCAAGGTTTACAAAGAAGGTATCCTTGCAAGAGAAGCAGGATGCTCCACAGCAATCGGCGAGGGTATTGCAATCCCTCACGCAAAAAGCGATGCAGTAAAATCCCCTGCACTTGCTGCAGTAACAGTACCAAATGGTGTTGATTATGAGGCTATGGACGGAAAGCCATCTGACCTAATCTTTATGATAGCAGCACCAAATGACGGTGATGTTCACTTAGAAGTACTTGCAAGACTTATGCAGATGCTTATGGACGCTGACTTTAAGTCAAGTCTTGTAAATGCAAAGAGCAAGGAAGAATTTTTAAAGGCTATTGATGATTTTGAAAAAGCCAAATTCCCAGATGAGGTTAAGGAAAGTGTTATGAAAAAAGACGGATATAGAATCCTCGCTGTTACTGCCTGTCCAACAGGTATTGCACATACCTATATGGCAGCAGAGGCACTTGAAAAAACAGGTAAAGAAATGGGTCTGCCACTTAAGGCAGAAACAAATGGCTCAGGTGGAGCAAAGAATGTTTTAACTGCTGAAGAAATCGCAAACTGCGATGGCATTATTATTGCAGCAGACAAGAATGTTGATATGGCTCGTTTTGACGGCAAGCCAGTACTTATTACAAAGGTAGCAGACGGTATTCACAAACCAAAGGAACTCATTGAAAAGATTGAGTCAGGTAATGTTACTGTTTATCATCACAAGGGTGGCACTTCCTCTGCTACAACAGACAACGGTGGCGAAGGTCTTGGCAGACAGCTTTATAAGCACCTTATGAATGGTGTTTCCCATATGCTTCCATTCGTTGTTGGTGGTGGTATCTTTATTGCTATCGCATTCTTAATTGATACAATTTGTGGTCACGGTGGTTCTGCATCAGGTAGCTTTGGCACAATCGAGCCAGTTGCAGCTTGGTTCAAAACAGTTGGCGGACTTGCATTCAACCTAATGGTTCCAATTCTCGCAGGTTTCATTGCAATGAGTATTGCAGACAGACCAGGTCTTTTAGTTGGTCTTGTTGGTGGATTTATGGCAACAAGTGGTGCTACATTTGCAAACATTGGTGCTTTAACAGGCCAGGCAGCTATTGATGCTGGTGTTTCTGAGGCTATCCCATCAGGCTTCCTTGGTGGCTTACTTGCTGGTTTTGCAGGTGGATATATTATGCTCTTTATCGAAAAGATTTGTGACAAACTACCAAAATCACTTGAAGGTATCAAGCCTGTTCTAATTTATCCACTTCTTGGTCTTGGTAGTATTGCAGTAGTTATGAACGCTGTAAACCCAATAATGGGCTGGATTAACACAGCTATGAATGGTGCTCTTGAATCAATGGCACAGAACGAAGCATTACTCATCCCACTTTGTGCACTTCTTGCAGGTATGATGGCTATTGATATGGGTGGCCCATTCAACAAGGCAGCTTATGTTTTTGCAACAGGTATGCTTGCATCCCAGACAGACGCATCATATATGATTATGGCAGCTGTTATGATTGGTGGTATGGTTCCTCCTATCGCTATTGCTCTTTCAACAACACTCTTTAAGAACAAGTGGTCAGAAGAGGAAAGAAAGAACGGCCCTGTAAACTATGTTATGGGACTTTCATTCATCACTGAAGGTGCTATCCCTTACGCAGCAGGTCATCCACTTCAGGTTATTCCTTCTTGTATTGTTGGTTCTGCAGCTGCAGGTGCTCTTTCAGCTCTCTTTGGCTGTAAGCTAATGGCACCTCACGGTGGCGTATTCGTATTCGCAACAATGTCAGGCACATGGTACTTCTACATTCTCGCTTTAGCAGTCGGTGCAGTTCTTGGCATGTTAATGCTTGCATTACTCAAGAAGAAGGTTAAGTAATCGGAGTAAATAATCGAAGCATAAATATTTATAAAAAATTCAATTTAATATTGATAATAATTGACTTATATTGTATAATATTTGTGATAGATTTGAAATTAAGGAGTAATTAAAATGGTATCACAAACATTTACTATTACTAATAGTCAGGGTTTTCATATGAGACCGGCAGGAGCATTTACCTCTGCTATGGGCAAATATCAGAGCTCCGTCACTGTTATTAAGGACAGTAACAGAATTGACGGTAAAAGCATTATGAACCTTATTGCAGCTTGTATCAAGTGTGGCACAGAAATCACAATTGAGATTGATGGTCCAGATGAAGAAGCAGCAATGAAGGAAGCAGCAACAATGATTGAAAACGGTTTTGGTGAATAACCCACTGTAGTTTTAGTTAATAATTAACATTATGAGGCAGGAGAATTATTATCATTCTCCTGCCTTTACTTTTGAGGTGATTTTATGCTAAAGGGTGTTAATGCATCAGAGGGTATTGGTATTGGCAAGGTTATGCTTATCAAGGAGCTGAATCTTGATTATGAAAAGAAAACTATTACAGATACCCAAAGTGAAATTGAAAGATTCCGTTCAACTCTTGATGCCTACTGTAAAAAGACAGAGGCTCAGGCTGAGAACATTAAAAATACAGTTGGCGAAAAAGAAGCTGAGATTATTCTTGGACATCTCCTTATGATTAAGGACCCTGGAATGGCAAGTTCCATTGAGGGCAACATCTCCAATGGTTGCTGTGCCGAGGATGCTGTTGCACAGGTTTGCGATATGTTTATAGGCATTTTCCAAATGGCAGAGGATGAGCTTACAAGGCAGAGAGCCTCTGACATTGAGGACATCAAAAACGGACTTATTGCTATGCTGCTTGGCAAGGAGGAGGTTGACATAGCCTCTGCCCCAGCTGGTACAGTACTTGTGGCAAAGGACTTAACTCCATCAATGACTTCTTGCATTGTAAAGGAAAATATTGTTGGCATTGTAACAGAGGTTGGTGGCAAGACAAGTCACTCTGCAATCCTTGCAAGAGCTATGGAAATCCCTGCTGTTCTTTCTGTTGAGAATGCTGTAGAACTACTTTCTAACGGACAGGAAATCATTGTTGACGGTAGCCACGGTGAGGTTATTGAAAACCCAAGTGTTGGCGAAATTTCTGCATATCGTGACAAGACAGTACTTTTCAAAAAGGAAAAGGAAGAACTTAAAAAGTTTATCGGCAAAGAAACCACAACTGCTGACGGAGTTAAGGTGGAGCTTTGCTGTAACATTGGCAAACCAGATGATGCTGATGCTGTCACTCAAAAGGACGGCGAGGGTGTTGGACTTTTCAGAACAGAATTTCTTTATATGGACAGCACCTCTATCCCATCTGAGGAGGAACAGTTTGAGGCATACAAGAAAGCTATTCTGAAATTAGGTGATAAGCCTCTTATTATCAGAACTCTTGATGTTGGTGGCGACAAGGATATACCTTACCTTGGACTTTCTAAGGAAGATAATCCATTTATGGGATACAGGGCAATTCGTTTCTGCCTCCATAGAGAAGATATTTACAAGCCACAGCTAAAGGCTCTCCTCCGTGCCTCTGCCTTTGGGGACATAAGAATTATGGTCCCACTTGTAACCTGCCTTGATGAGCTACTACAGGTTAAGGCTATGATTAAGAAAATTATGGCAGAGCTTGACGCTGAAAGCATACCATACAACAAGAATATCCCGGTAGGTGTTATGATTGAAACCCCTGCTGCTGCTATAATTGCCGACATACTTGCAAAGGAAGCTGACTTCTTTTCAATCGGAACTAACGACCTTACAGGCTATACAATGGCTGTTGACAGAGGAAATGCCGATGTTTCATACCTCTATTCCCCATTCCAGCCTGCTGTCCTCAGAAGCATTAAGAGGATAATCGAAATAGGCAACGGAGAAGGAATTCCTGTTGGTATGTGTGGTGAGGCTGCTGCCGACCCACTAATGATTCCACTTCTCATCGCCTTTGGTCTTGATGAATTTTCAGTTAGTGCCACATCAGTGCTAAAAACAAGGAAAATTATTTCTCAGTGGTCTGTTGAAGAGGCTGTAGATGTTGCTAAATATGCCCTTTCTCTTTCAACTGAAAAGGAAGTTACAGAGTATCTCCAATCTGTTGCAAAATAATAAACATACCCCTGCTGTACCAACTTTATTACCTCCTTCCAATAAAATATGGTGCAGTATTCAAAAAGTCCAGCTTTATTGCTGGGCTTTTATTTTTCTATAAAAGAAGTTTATTCTAAGAATAAACAAATTCGCACAAATTATCCTATTTAATGGGTAGATTTTTATTGACAAGCATTATTATTATGGTGTAAAATAAATATGTATAAAATTATGTTAGGAAGTTATGCATATGTACAAAATTGTTAGTAAACAGGTGCTAAATCCAACTGTAACCAAGATGGAAATTGAAGCACCACTTATTGCGAAAAAAGCAGAACCTGGTCAGTTCATTATTCTCAGAACTGACGAGAACGGCGAGAGAATTCCTCTCACAGTGGCTGACTACGATAGAGAAAAGGGTACTGTTACAATCATTTTCCAAATCGTAGGTGCTACAACAAATAAGCTCAATGCCTTAAATGAGGGCGACTACATTCAGGACTTTGTTGGACCTTTAGGCAAGCCAACTCACACAGAGGGCCTTAAAAAGGTTGCTGTTGTTGGTGGTGGCGTTGGTTGCGCTATTGCTTACCCTGTTACAAAGAAGCTTTATGAGATGGGCGTGGAGGTTCACTCTGTAGTTGGCTTTAGAAACAAGGACCTTGTAATTCTTGAGGATGAATTTAAGAGCCACTCAAATGTTTTCAAGCTAATGACTGATGACGGTTCATACGGTGAAAAGGGTCTTGTAACAAATGCCCTTGAACAGCTTATTAAGGAAGGCAATCAGTATGACGAGGTTATCACAATTGGCCCACTTATTATGATGAAGTTTGTTAGTAAGTTAACTAAGGAATATGATATTCCAACAATCGCATCAATGAACCCAATTATGATTGACGGTACAGGTATGTGTGGTGGTTGTCGTCTTACAGTTGGTGGCGAAACCAAGTTTGCCTGTGTTGACGGCCCTGAATTTGATGCTCATCAGATTGACTTTGACGAGGCAATGAAGAGAGGTCAAATGTACAAAGATTTTGAGAGACACGCTTATGAAGAAAGCTGTAACCTTCTCAACAAGGAGGTAGAATAAAATGCCAAATATGAAAATTCCAAGAACAGATATGCCACAGCAGGAACCTGCTGTAAGAGCAAAAAACTTCCTTGAGGTTGCCACAGGCTACACAGTACAGATGGCTTTAGACGAGGCTTCAAGATGTTTAAACTGTAAGCACAAGCCTTGTGTTGAGGGTTGTCCTGTTAATATTGATATTCCAAACTTTATTCAGATGATTACACAGGAAAAGTTTGAGGATGCCTATCAGGTAATTAGCGAAAGCTCCTCTCTCCCAGCTGTTTGTGGTCGTGTTTGCCCACAGGAAAGCCAGTGTGAATCAAAGTGTGTTCGTGGTATTAAGACAGAGCCTGTTGCCATAGGCAGACTTGAGAGATTCTGTGCCGACTACCACAACGAAAACAATACTGAAAAGGCTGTTAAGCCTGAATCAAATGGTCACAAGGTTGCTGTCATCGGCTCAGGTCCAAGTGGTCTTACCTGCGCAGGTGACCTTGCTAAAAAGGGCTATGAGGTTACTATCTTTGAGGCACTTCATACTCCAGGTGGCGTTCTTGTTTATGGTATTCCAGAATTCAGACTTCCAAAGGCTATTGTTCAGAAAGAAGTAGATAACCTAAAGGATTTAGGTGTTGATGTTCAGACAAATATGGTTATCGGTAGAGTTCTCTCTATTGATGAGCTTATGGAAATGGGCTACGAAGCAGTTTACATCGGTTCAGGTGCAGGTCTGCCAAGATTTATGAACATTCCCGGTGAGAACCTCAATGGCGTTTATTCAGCTAACGAATTCTTAACAAGAACAAACCTTATGAAGGCATATCAAGACAACAGCACAACTCCTATTATGAAGGCTAAAAAGGTTGCTGTTGTCGGTGGTGGTAATGTTGCAATGGATGCTGCTCGTTCTGCTCTCCGTCTTGGTGCAGAAGAAGTTAGCATTGTATATAGACGCTCCGATGCTGAGCTTCCTGCAAGAGCAGAAGAAGTTCACCACGCAAAGGAGGAAGGAATTATCTTCCGTACACTTACAAATCCAACAGAGATTATCGGTGACGAAAATGATGCTGTTAAGGCACTAAAATGTGTTGAAATGGAACTTGGCGAACCTGATGCAAGTGGCAGAAGGCGTCCTGTTGTTAAGCCAGACAGCGAATTTGAAATCCCAATGGATTGTGTTATTATGTCAATCGGTACTTCCCCTAACCCACTTATCAAGCAGACAACAGAAGGTCTTGATACTCAGACTTGGGGTGGCATTATTGCCGATGAAGATGGTCTTACAAGTCGTCCATTTGTATATGCAGGTGGCGATGCTGTAACAGGTGCTGCAACAGTTATTCTTGCTATGGGTGCTGGTAAAAAGGCAGCTGCTGCTATTGATGAGGCTATTAAAAACAAATAATTATAACATTACATAAATTTTTACCTCTTCAAAAAGCATACGATGTAATGCAAAGCCCCTACCTAAACAGGTAGGGGCGAATTTCTTTTGTAATAAATTACACTAAATACATATCCATAGATTGCAAAAAGGGGCTACAAAAGTAGCCCCCAAATTTTTAGTTTATAATAGAATTATCTTCTAACTACAATCTTACATCTTGCGTACTTTCTTGAGCCGTCAGCTGCTGTAGCCTGTACATAAGCTGTACCCTTTGCTTTAGCAGTAACCTTAAAGGTCTTACCGGAATAGATTGCACTTGCGCTTACTGTAGCAACTCTTGTGTTAGTTGACTTAATGTAAAGCTTCTTGTTGCTTGAGTTTGATGGAGAAGCAGTAGCCTTTAGTGTTACAGAAGAACCCTTCTTAGCAAGACTTGCTGATGTTCTGTTAAGAGCAACCTTCTTAACAGGCTGTTTTACTGTAACCTTAATTGTTGTCTTAGCCTGCTCACCGTCTGCTGTACAAGTTACTGTTGCAGTACCAGGGCCAACTGCTACAATCTTAACGCCTGTTGATCTACCAGATGTAACCTTAACAACCTTTGTGTTAGATGACTTATAAGTACAGAGATAAGTAGAATCAACATCGCTGTTTACAGGACCAACTGACTTAACCTTAACAGTTTCATAATCACCTACACCACGATCAAGAAGAACACTTGTCTTTGCCATTGTTACCTTTGTAGGAGCAATAACTGTTCTTGTTGTGATATATGTATTCTCGCTCTTCATAAGGTCTTCGCCATATTTAGAAACAAGAGAAGTGAAGCAAGCAGAAACTGCATCAGCAGATGTAGTTGGTGTGTACTCGCTATTTGTAGCCTTAACAGTAAAGATAGCTGAAAGAACTGTCATTCTTGATGACTTTGAATCATAAGATGCCTTAGTACCTGCAAAATCAATTCTTTTCATTGTTGAATTTGATACATTTGTTTCTTTGTCATCAAAGCTGTCATTTGAACCAAATGGTAAACCCTCATATGATAATTCGTCACACTCTAAAACAGAAGAATCATAATTTAATCTACCCTTCATTTCTGCAACAACAGAATCTGTCTGCACATAGAGGTTATAAAGAATTTTCTGTCCAACCTCAGGATATACTTCGTTAATTCTTACAGTTGATGCAGCTGATGCAGTAGCTGGTGCTACAGTCATCATTGTAACAGCCATAATAACTGTTAATACCAGTGATAAAATTTTCTTACTTCTTGACATAATTATGCCTCCTTTTCAATTATCTATAATTATACATTATAAACATAAATTTGTCTATACATTCACAAAAATTTAACAAAACATCTTGAACAAAATAAGAACTGTTTTTTTGGTGATTTAAACCAATAGAAATTTAAATATATGCTACATATACAACTAACTCGTTATTTTACACCAATATCTTAGTAATATATACTGCAGATACAAGTGCCGTAAAATCTGCACAAAGTCCCACTAAAAGAGTATGGCGAGTTTCTCTCACGCCAATACTTCCATAGTACATAGTAACAGCATAAAAGGTTGTTTCGGTGCTACCTGCAAGTACAGATGCAATATTTCCTAAAAGAGAATCCGGACCGTAGTTTTCATATATATTGATTAGTATTGCTGTACTTCCTCCACCACTAACAGGTCTAAGCACTGCCATAGGCACAATTTCTTTGGGGAATCCAAGGGTATCAGCAAGAGGCTCAATAAGATTACAAAGTAACTCTATCGCCCCACTTTTCTGTAGCATTTCAACAGCCACCACCAATGCTGTAATGGTAGGAATAATCATATATAATGTATGTAATCCCTCAATAGCACCCTCAACAAAAGCATCAAAAATCTTTACCCTTTTAATTATACCAACAAGAAGTATTGCTCCAACTGCAATAGGGAGAATCAGCTCCATTATCCTCTATTTCCCCTTTTATTCAATATCAGCGCAAGAAAAATTGCTACAGTAAGAGCGATAATTGAGCATAGTATCACTGATGGTACAATAACAAAAGGTTCTTTACTGCCGTAACTTTGCCTCAAATAGCCTATTGTTGCAGGAATAAGCTGTAATGATGCAGTATTCATTACCACAAAAATAACCATAGAGTCAGTCGCTCTTTCTTTCCTTAAATTCTTTTTTTGCAGTTCACTCATTGCCTTTAGTCCAAAGGGTGTTGCTGCGTTTCCCACTCCTATTAGATTTGCACTTATATTCATACAAATACTACGGAAAGCCTCACTTCCCTCATCCACATCAGGAAATAACCTCTTTAAAAGTGGAGATAGAATTTTCGCAAGAAAGGAAGTTACCCCACTTTTCTCGGCAACCTTCATAATTCCTGACCAAAAAACCATAACCCCAAAAAGTGTGATTAACAGCTTTCCTGCCTTTTCTGCTCCTGTCATAAGTCCAGAGGAAATACCCTCTGTATTTCCTGTAATAATGCCTATAACCACAGATATAATTATCATAAATCCCCATATATAGCTTGTCAAAATATGTCACATCCTGTTATCATTTGTCTATTAAAATAAATACTAATAAAACGCTTGACTTAATACACATTCTCTGTTATTATAACCTTGGAATTGTGTATATTTGCCCATTTTAATGGGATTTATATGGATTTTGTATATGTAAAACGGAATATAGATAAATACTAAGAAAGGAGTAAATTTTTTATGAAACAGATCGGTTATGTTAGCAAAATCGATGCCTTAGGCAGAGTTGTAATCCCCAAACCGGTTAGAAATATGTTCAACATCGAGAAAGAAGATGCAATCGAAATTCTCCCCCAGGAAAACGGGCTTTTAATTAGAAAGTATCAGCCAACCTGTATTTTTTGTGGAGCGATTGAAGATATTATCAATCACGAAGGCATTACTGTTTGTCAGGAATGTATAAAGAAAATGTACAACAAGCTATAAGCAACCCATACTATAATATATAGGTATAGTAAAATTTTTATTACAGGAAGTGTTAAACTTGGCAAGAATAGATAAAGAAAATTACTATCTTGATATTGCAGAAACTGTACTTGAAAGAGGTACTTGTATCAGAAGAAATTTTGGTGCTATCATTGTTAATAACGACCAAATTATTAGCACAGGCTATGTTGGTGCTCCAAGAGGCAGAAAGAATTGTAGCGACTTAGGCTTCTGCCTTAGAGAAAAGAAGAATATTCCTCGTGGAGAAAGATATGAGCTTTGCAGAAGTGTTCACGCCGAGGCTAACGCTATTATTCACGCACCAAGGGAACAAATGATAGGTGCTTCTCTTTACCTTGTTGGCAAGGAGTACACAAGTGGCGAATACATTAAAAATGCCTGTTGCTGTTCTATGTGCAAAAGAATGGTTATCAACGCTGGTATAAGACGAGTGGTTGTAAGAAACGATAAAGAAAACTATACAATCTACAATGTTGAGGACTGGATTTTCAATGACGAAAGTCTTGAAGGTATTTTAGGGTATTAAACAAAACTTAATAAGAGCAAAAAAGGTGGTGCCGTAAAAAGCACCACCTTTTATTATTCTCTTTATATTACCTCAAATCCCTTTTCTGTAACTGCCTTTGCAAGTACATCATCAGCCACATCTGAAACAAGTGTTACAACAGCTGTTCCTGTTTTGTGGTCAACATTAGCAGAAACCACCTGTGGAATTTCCTCCAAAGCATCTTTTACACTTTTTTCACAATGAGGACAGGACATACCTTTTATGTTCATTGTCTTTTCCATAGCAATAACCTCCTTTCTTTTATGGGATTTTTTTACATCTCTTTTGCTACTGTGTATATCAACAAAGTTAAGCCTTAAAGCATTAGTCACAACACAAAAGCTTGAAAGACTCATTGCCAAAGCTCCAAACATTGGACTTAAGCTCCAACCGAATACAGGAATCCAAAGGCCTGTGGCAAGTGGTATGCCAATAATGTTGTAGATAAACGCCCAAAACAGATTTTCGTGAATATTACGGAGAGTTCTGCGACTAAGCCTAATTGTTGCAGGTACATCTGTAAGCTGACTTCTCATTAACACAACATCGGCAGAGTCCACAGCAATATCTGTCCCTGCACCAATAGCCACACCTGTGTCAGCAGTAGTTAGTGCCGGTGCATCATTTATGCCGTCACCAACCATCATAACCTTGCCCTTTTTCTTGTACTGCTCAACTATTCTTACCTTGCCCTCTGGGAGAACACCGGCTACAACCTTGTCAACACCAGCCTGTTTACCTATGGCATTGGCTGTTTTTTCATTATCCCCTGTCACCATTATAACCTTGATTCCCATATTTTGCAGTTCTTTAATTGCCCTTTGGCTTTCTTCCTTAATTATGTCTGCAACTGCAATAATTCCAACAAGGCTGTTATCATAAACAAAGTAAAGTGGCGTCTTTCCCTGGTTACTTAGCTTTTCCCCTACCTTAACAAACACACTATCTATTTTAATTATGGTACTAATATATTTATAGCTACCACCAACTAATTCTTTGCCATTTAGTTTACCTCTTACACCATTTCCCACCTCAGCAGAAAAGTCGTTTACTTCCTTTAAAGAAATATCATTTTCCTTTCCGTAGCTGATTATTGCCTTTGCAAGAGGATGCTCACTCTTTTTCTCAAGAGAGTATGCAAAGGATAATAATTCTGCAAAGGAATATTCTTCTGTTGGAATAACATCTGTAACAGCAGGCTCACCCTTGGTAATTGTGCCTGTCTTATCAAGAAGAACAAACTGTGATTTTCCTGCAATTTCAAGTGACTGTGCAGTTTTAAACAGCACTCCCTGTTTCGCACCTACTCCGTTGCCAACCATAATTGCAACAGGAGTTGCAAGGCCTAAAGCACAGGGACAGCTAATAACCAAAACAGAAATACCCCTTGCTAATGCGTAACCAAATTCTGCACCACATAATAGCCATACAGCTATAGTTATAATAGCAATAGCTATAACCACAGGCACAAAAATACCTGAAATTTTATCTGCTACCTTTGCCACAGGTGCTTTTGTTGCAGAAGCGTCACTAACCATTTTAATGATTTGAGAAAGAGTTGTGTCCTGCCCTACCCTTGTAGCCTTGCATCTTAGAAAACCCGAAACATTTATTGTTCCAGCTGATACCTTGTGATTTTCGCTTTTATCAACAGGAATACTTTCTCCTGTAAGTGCAGATTCATTAACAGTAGAATCACCCTCAATAATAACTCCGTCAACAGGGATATTTTCTCCAGGACGAACAACAAAAACATCATTTATAGCCACATCTTCAACAGGAATAGTTGTTTCCTCCCCATTGCGAATTACATTTGCAGTTTTAGGAGATAACTTCATAAGTCCTTTGAGGGCATCTGTTGTCCTGCCCTTTGAACGAGCCTCCAACATTTTCCCAAGGGTAATAAGGGTTAGTATCATACCGGTGGACTCAAAGTAAAATTCATCCATATAGGCCATTACTGACTTCATATCACCTAAGAGTTGGGCGTTTGTCATTTCAAAAAGTGCATAGGTGCTATATACAAATGCAGCACCTGCCCCTAAAGCAACAAGGGTATCCATATTGGGAGATTTGTGGATTAAACCCTTAAAGCCACTTATAAAAAACTTTTGGTTTATCACCATTATCATTACTGTAAGAAGTAGCTGAGCAAGTCCCATTGCAATATGGTTTTCTGCCATAATTTGAGGCAACGGGAAGCCAAACATCATATGCCCCATTGAAATGTACATAAGCACAAAGAGAAAAACTAAAGATGCAATAAGTCGCTTTTTAAGTACAGGAGTTTCCCTGTCCTCTAAAGGGTCATTATTTTCTGTATTTTCTTTTGAAGAATTTTCTCTAAGACTTGCACCATATCCTGCATCTTCAACAGCCTTAATTATTTCTCTACTTGATGCAGACCCCTCAACAACCATTGAATTAGTTAAAAGGTTTACAGAACAGGAGGAAACACCCTCCAACTTGCTAACTGCCTTTTCAACCCTTGCAACACAGGAGGCACAGCTCATTCCTTTTATGCTATATCGTTCCAAATAATCACCTCTACTTCATCAGCTTTTGTAGTGTCAAAACAAGCTCATCTATAGTTTCTTCCTTACCCTCACGAATATCCCTTGCAACACAGGTTTTTATATGACGAGCAAGTAGCTCCTTGTTAAAGGAATTAAGGGCAGAGTTAACAGCAGAAACTTGAATGAGAATATCGTTGCAGTAGGCATCATTTTCCACCATATTTTTAATGCCACGAATTTGACCTTCAATTCTGCTAAGTCGGTTAATCAGCTTTTTGTGTTCATCTTGACTTCTAACAGTTTTCTTCTGATTACAGCAATCCATAATGTCACCTCTATAGCTTTCATTTGCCTTATTATATACCCCCACAGGGTATTTTGTCAACAAAAAAATGAGCAGAAATTCTGCCCATTTATATCTCATATTTTGTTTTAAGTCGCTGTAGCTTATTTCCAAAAGACTTTGCAAGGACAAGTAGGAACACCACATTTGAAACAGCATAAGAAATTGAAATAGGTAAGGCTGACAAAACATTAGCAATATATCTACTAAGGTTAAAAACACCGTCATACCACAAGGTTGACCAAACATCCATCATAGCTGAAAACAAAATTCCTGCAAAAGCTCCAAAGAGCAGAAGTAAAACAATATTCTTTTTAAGATATTTGCTTAACAGTCCTGCCAATAGTCCAATAAGTCCCCAAGCAAACATTTGAAAAGGTGTCCAAGGACCTTGACCGAAAATGAAGTTGGAAATCAGTGCAGTAAATGCCCCACATACAAAACCTGCCTCATATCCCATATAAATTCCTGTTATAACTACCATAGCAGTAACAGGTTTGAAGTGTGGCAAAAACGAAAAGACAAATCTTCCTGCAACTGAAAGTGCAACAAGCACAGCGATTATTACCAGCCTTGTGGTGCTGTTCTGCCTTTTTTCAAAGGTTAAAAAGAATGGAATACAACCACAGACTGCAACGCATAGAGAAATCCACCCATAGGCTCTGTCGTTAAAAATCACAACACCTAAAATTACAATAAGTGGTACAATGGCCCAAAGTAGGAGCTGTTTAACTATTCCTTTAATTTTCATTTTGCACCTCCTTGATGATTGAAAGCGCATCATTAACAGTAACTACATTTTCAAATGTTCCTCGGCAAATACGGCTAACAGAGGTGGTATAAAAGTTGTTAAAGGAAAAGAACCTTTGTGGCACATCACTTGCAAGAATATCTCCGTCAAAGAAAAGTCCACATCTATCAGAAATTTCTGCCGAGAATTCCACATCGTGGGTAACAATAACAATAGTCTTACCCTGTGCTTTTAAGTCTTTGAGGATATTTTTCAAAACACCTTTGCCACAGGCATCAATGCCCTTTGTTGGTTCATCAAGGAGAATAATCTCTGGACTTGAAAGCAAGATTTTTCCTATAGCACAGCGCTGAACCTCCCCACCACTAAGGTCATAAGGGTGCTTTTGGAGAAGATTCTCAACACCTAAGCTTTCAGCAACAGCCTTTATTTTTTCTTCAAAATCTGGAATATTTTTAGCTTTGGAAAACTCCGTATAATCCTCAATAATACTTGGTTTAATAAACACCGTTTCAGGATTTTGTGGTAGCATAGCCACACCTATTTTGCTAAAGTCTTGACAAGACTTTTTCTCCATTTTCTTTCCGTTAACAAGCACCTTACCTCTGTAAGGGCGAAGTATTCCTGCAAGCACCTTTAATGTTGTGGTTTTTCCTGAACCATTACCACCTAATACAGAGAAAATCTCCCCTTTATTGACACTAAAGCTTGTACCTTTTAGTACATCTGCACTATTCTTTTCATACCTAAAGAAAATATCTTTCAAACTCAAGGCTACTTCTGTATTTGGTACGGTGGTTTCAATTTCTAATTTTCTTTTAGAGAAGTTTGAACTTACAAACTCCCTGCCCTCTTTTACTGTAAGAGGACATTCCCCATCTACCTCTGCAGAGTTAAAAATCTGCACAGCTGAAGGAAAGCCCTTTGAAACAGGGTTATTCTTAAGCTGTTTGCATATCTCTTTTGGAGAATTATATCCAATCAACCTGCCATTTTCAAGTACAGCTACCTTGTCAGCAATAGGGAACAACTCCTGTAGCCTGTGTTCTGTAATAATTACAGTAAGGCCAAGCTCTCGGTTTAGTTTTTTAAGAGTTTGTATAAAATCACTTGCTGTTATAGGGTCAAGCTGTGAGGTCGGTTCATCAAGAATGAGAATCTCCGGTGACATTGCCATAACCGATGCAAGGTTCATAAGCTGTTTTTGTCCTCCAGAAAGCTCCTCTGTTTTTTTATGGAACATTTCAGTTATACCGAAATAATTTGCCATTTCCCCCACTCTAAGTCTTATGTATTTTGAATCATAACCAAGACTTTCAAGACCAAAGGCAAGCTCGTGCCACACCTTGTCAGTTACAATCTGCTGTTCAGGTTTTTGGAAAACAAAACCGATTTTTTCAGCTGATGTTCTATCATCAAGGGAGGAAATACTTTGTCCTTTAAAAAGCACATCTCCTTGACATTCTCCCTTTGGCATTATCTCCCTTTTGAGCATTTTCAGCAGGGTGGTTTTGCCACTTCCGGAATTACCACAAACCACCACAAAATCACCTTCGTTGATTTTCAAGGTCACATCATCAAGGGCTTTTTCTTTACACATTGGATATGTAAAGCTCAAATTTTTGACACTGAGTATTTCCACATAATCACCTCCCATATTTCTGATATAAATGGTATAAAGGAAAGAATGGCAAAGGCTGAATAGACAATTATCTGCTCTATGCCAAAATTTATTTCTGAAATTTCAGGATAAAAAACAAAGTCAACTGCCCCAAACCACAAGCCAGTAATCACTACTAAAAAAAGAATAATTATTGACAGAAGATAGGCAAAATCTTTTTTTCTGAAAACAAATAAGGAAAAGTGACTTCTCCCCTTTAGTCCATATCCTCTCGCCCTCATAGATGCCCCTGTGTCAACAGAATTTTCCAACGCCCAAGTCATCAGTGAGGAAAACACCTTTAATTCTGTAGATGCTTTGCCTACTGCACTTGTATCTGAATATTGCCCCAAAGAGCCTTGTACCTCTCGTATCTCCCTATATTTATTCTTAAAAAGAGGAATAAACCTAAGTGCCATTGACATTAAAAGGGCAAGTTTTGGAACAGCTTTCCCAAAAAGGTACATAAACTTGTCAGTAGTCATAATGAGGCTAAAGCACTTGCACCAATATATCACAGCTATCAGCATCAATGCAATATTGGCTCCATAGAGAATTGCCTCCAAGGTCACAGGGTTTCCGTTCATAAAAAATAGTGGTGTAACACCATTGTGGCTGAAAAGTGGATTTATTATTGTTATTAGAAAAAACATTGGTATGTAGAACATCAAGTCCTTGAAAAATTCCTTAGCATTTTTCATCACACCAAAAAAGGCAACTCCACCAAACAGGGCAATAGTAAGCATTACAGGATTAGTTGTAAACATTGCCACCACTATAATTGAGAGAAAATATGCCATTAGCACACCAGGATGCACATTAGCAAAAGATTTTAGCTTACTATTCATCATTACCTCCTGGAACTTCGCACCCAACATCCCTGCCTAAGTCACAGGTGTAGGACCACACAATTTTGTCACCGTCTTTTAGCTTATAGAGGGAAGAACCCTCTTGAAAAGACTTATTATTCACAGAGAATGTCCAACCGGATAATTCTCCACAGGAATATTCATAAAGATAATTTATTCCCTCAACATACGCCGTACCATAGCTGTTTTTCTCTGCTCCTTGGTACTCCATTTGTATTTTCTTGTACCGAGTAACTCTATCCAAAATATCAAATACAGTATCATTATTATTAAGTACAAACTCTGTTTCCTCAAGAATAATTCCATCTTTTGGCACATACTTAACAAGGTTACTATCCAGCTTATCCATATTATCAAGAATAGTACTACACTCAATAGTCATTGTAACAGTTTTGCTATCCTTTTTAACATCCTCAATATGAGTGGTGTAGTATTCTTCAACTGATTGAAATTCAGTTTGCATTACCAAAATAATTGCTACAATGCCAACGACAAATACTACCAAAATATCCTTCTTGGACTTTTTCCTAAGTATCAATATCACTATAAGAATAACCATTACTGCCACTATGGATAAGGCAATAATTAGGGAAATATTGTTACCAGCAGAGGACTCCTCATTTGCAGAATTCTGCTCTGTAACAAGAGCTTCCTTTTTCTCCTCAACTGCATTTTGCGTTGTCACAGTATTATTTTGTACCTCTGTATTTTCAGCATTAGTTGTTTTTGTTTTAAAGTTGGCTAAAGCTGAATTCTTATCCCCTTGAGAATACCCCTTTGAAACTGATTTAGATTCAGTATTTGATTTATTATTTGACTCAACCTTAGACTCACCTTTAGGCTCAATTCTTGAATTGCTTTCTGAATCAGCTTTTGAACCTATTTGTTCAGTCTTTTCTCCTATGGCTGTAGATGCTACTTCTCTACTATTTGTTGGTTTTGTTGCTACATTATCCTTTTTAGAATTATCTGATTCACTCATTACTTTATGAGATGTAGGACTTTCAGCTTTTGTGACTTCTTCTGTCATATCGAAGATTGGCTCATCCTTTTGGCACAGTTTGTCATAGGCAACAAGGCTGTAAAGTGCCTGTTGTGTGGAAATCATATTAAGAAAACCACCCTTAATATGGGCAAAGCCACCACCCTCAACAGAAAAATCAAGCAAACTATCCACAAGGCTTTTACTATTTTTAACAAACCTTTTATCGGTATTAGGATTTATTCCAAGGGTGGAAAGGCAGGTTATAGTTTGAGCAACACATTCAGAGCTTTCAATACCATTTACAGTATAACTGCCATATTGATTTTGCTTTTCAGACAGTACTTTTACTGCCCTATTCACAGCACTATTAACCCTTGTGTCACTACAGTACTTTGCAAGACTTGTTACAGCCATTGCAGTAATTTCCGGGTCGGCATTGTCACCACCCAATGCCCAACCACCTGTTTTTATCTCCTTTTCAAGGATATAGTCAATTAAAGTTTCTCTAATATTTGGATTTTCTTCAAGGCTGTAGTTGCCACTATCAAGGGCAATCAACGCCCAAATTGGGCCATTGATACCCTGTAGCTTAACCTTATTAAAGTCAGACAATTTTTCAAGTAGGTTATAACCACCAACATTACGGACATCTTTCCCTATAGAGGTAAGTGCAAGAATCACCCTTGAATACTCCGTATATTTTGTTTTAGAAAGGATACCGTTCTTCTCATTTAGCCTATCCACTAACTTGTTGTAATAGGTACTGTAGTAGTCCTCATCAACCTCAAAATCACCACTTGACAGGGCAATAACAGACCATTCATCATAATCATCAACAAGTAGCTTTGCAGTAGCCTTATAAATTGGCTCAACTCTTTTGTCAATAGCTGAAACAGATGTTATTCCTAAATAGCAGAGAAAAACCACTACAAAAGCAAGGCAAATCCATTTTATTCTATTTTCCAATTTAGAATTATACATTTTTGTATTCCTTTTTTCTCTGCTTTGTCCTCTCACGCTTTTCCTGTTTTTTTAATAACTTTTCATTATTTACAGATTTTAAACCTGCAAATTCCAAGGCTCTTGGCCAAGGACCAAGGTGAGATTTAATCATCATCACCTGATAATCAGTAAAATCGGACTTTTTTGGCAGTCTGTCCAACTTCTGAAATTTCTCTTTTAGAAGAATAATACAATCTTCCTTAGTTAAATTTTGTTCCATAATTACCTCTGAATATCAGCTAAATAAGTAGCATTTTGTTCCAATATTTGTTTCTTTTAAAGAATTATTAACGAACTTCTGAATTAAGGTTACAACCCTTATGTTTACTAAATCAACTTCATCAAAATAAAGAGTATTTTTTTGCTCCTCTGTTAGCTCAATCATTTTGACGGTATATTTCTGTACCAATGTTGCATCCTGAACATTAACCACACCGTCATCATTTACATCGCCGTAAATCTTTGCAGTTCTGTGACATTCACAAAATTCACAGTTATCCTCATCATCAAAGGAGCAATTTTCAACCTTGTTATATCCACAATATTTACAGGTTAGAGTGTGGGTGCCGTTGCTGTTGGAAATATATTCATAGCTATGGCTACTTTCTTCAGCATCAAGACCCTCAAGAGCATCAGCAATTTCTTTTGAAGAAATATCCCAAGTATTCAGTAGCTTTACTGCGTTTTTATATGCAGTACCATAGCATTTTGAGTCAAGCTCTGTGTTAATTTCCCCAACTTTAGCAATTAGAGCTGTTCTGTCAGGGAAAGCATTTGTGGTTTCAATAGGCATATATCCAAAACCACAGCCAATATCCTCGCCCCAGCCATAGGCTGAAAACTGTAGTCTGACTACACTTCCGTTCTTAAAATGCAGTCCGTCTGTTGTGTCCTCACCAAGTACCACACCACCTGCGTAGTCATTGATGCTGTAATTATCAACTATTAGCATCCAACCACCAAAGGCCGTGTAGTCCTCTGCTGAAAGCACTTTTTCTTCTTGTCTATCTGCAAAACTTTCTTCACCACCAATGGCATTCATAATATCTACAGGAACATCATCAATAGTCCAGCCCTCAGGCTCGCCACCATCAACAATATGTTCAATATAATATTTGCTCATATCACCACTAAAGGTACTCATTTCACCTAATCCTCTTTCGGTAATATCTGCAAGGTTTTCATCCTTGTAGTAGCCAACCTTTGTTGGTTCAAGGGCAAGACCTTGTCCCAAGGTTAGTCTTTCAACAGTCAGATAAACATATCCATCAAATTCCTTTTCTGTTGTTTCTGCACTTGCCACAGGAATTGTTGTTAGCAGTAAAACAAGTGTAAGGGCGATTGTGATTAGTCTTTTCATTTTCTTTTCCTCTTTTCAAATAAAAAATCCCTGCCCTTAGGCAAGGATTATAGCGCAAAAACCATAGAACGGAATAGCTGTCCTACAGGAAATACGGTTACTTTTCTTACCCAAAAGCTGTTAAACCTAAAGCACATTGAGTAATCTGGCTTAAACACAAGGTTATCACAGTAATGGCAGTTGCATAGGAATTTCACCCTATTTCCCTCATTTGTGCTTTTATTAAGTTTATAGATATAATAACACAAAAGGGGTTGCAAAAGCAACCCCCAATTTATATCTGTAATATTGATTAAACAATACCCTGTGCAGTCATAGCATCTGCAACCTTTTCAAAACCAGCAATGTTAGCACCTACTACATAGTTACCTTCAAAGCCATACTTCTTAGCTGCATCATCAAGGTTATGGAAGATGTTAACCATAATATCCTTAAGCTTGCTATCAACTTCTTCAAATGTCCAAGAAAGTCTTTCGCTGTTCTGTGACATCTCAAGTGCAGAAGTAGCAACACCACCAGCATTTGCAGCCTTACCAGGAGCAAAGAGAACACCGTTCTCCTGTAGATACTTTGTAGCCTCAAGAGTTGTTGGCATATTAGCACCCTCTGCAACTGCAAGACAGCCATTTGCAACTAACTGCTTTGCATCTTCAAGGTGAAGCTCATTCTGTGTAGCGCAAGGAAGTGCAACATCACACTTAATGGACCAAACGCCTCTACCCTCGTGATATTCAGCAGATGGACGAGCAGCAGCATATTCTGTAAGTCTTGCTCTCTTAACTTCCTTAACTTCCTTAAGAAGTGCAACATCAATACCTTCAGCATCATAAACCCAACCTGTTGAGTCAGAAACTGTAACAACCTTTGCACCTAACTGCTGTGCCTTCTGTGTAGCATAAATAGCAACATTACCAGAACCAGAGATACATACTGTCTTACCTGCAAGTTCAATGTTATTGCACTTTAGCATTTCTTCTGTGAGGTAAAGCAGACCATAGCCTGTAGCCTCTGTTCTTGCAAGGGAACCACCGTAAGAAAGGCCCTTACCTGTGAGAACGCCCTCATAAACGCCCTTAATTCTTTTATACTGACCGTACATATAGCCAATTTCTCTTGCGCCTGTACCAATATCACCAGCAGGAACGTCTGTATCAGCACCAATGTGACGGCAAAGCTCTGTCATAAAGCTCTGGCAGAAAGCCATAATTTCTCTGTCTGACTTGCCCTTTGGGTCAAAGTCAGAACCACCCTTACCACCACCGATTGGTAGGCCTGTAAGGCTATTCTTAAATATCTGTTCAAAACCAAGGAACTTAATGATACCAAGGTTAACTGATGGATGAAGTCTTAAACCACCCTTGTAAGGTCCAATAGCTGAGTTAAACTGAACTCTGTAACCTCTGTTAACCTGTACCTGACCATTGTCATCAACCCAAGGTACACGGAACATAATCTGTCTTTCAGGCTCAGTAATTCTTTCAAGGAGTGCTTCCTTTCTGAACTTTTCCTCGTTAGCTTCTACTGCTGGTCTTAGAGAGTCAAGAACTTCCTCAACTGCCTGTAAGAATTCTGGTTCAGCAGCATTTTTTTCTTTTACCTTTGCAAGTACTTCGTCAACATATGACATTTTAGATTCCTCCTAAATTTGATAATACTTTGGTATAAGCCAAAATCAAAGCTTATTTAAATACTTATCCTTTTTGTGTAGATAAAGATAATTCTTTTTCGCAAAATGAAAGTTTATTGCAACGCAACATCATTTTTCTTGCAAATTTCGAGTTATCATAATTATCGTCCAATGATAAGTATATCATTTTATTTGAAATTTTCAAGGGTTTTTACTTCATTTTCCTAAAGTTTTTCAATCTTTGTGAATATTACATAAATACCGAAGGTATTTTTTGTCAAAATAGCAATTTTTCAAAGAGTATTATTCTTATTTGGAACTATATCTCCTGTTAATTCTACAAAAAAGCTCCTACTATAAAAGCAGGAGCATATATAAATCTAAGTATTATCTTCTTTAAATTTCATCATCAATGAAAAATTGACAGAACTCGCCCTCTTCTTCATCGAAAAATTCAATGTAATTGTTGCCGTAGAAATATGACAGAACAAACTCCTGTTCCTTCATTTCTCTATCGTTCACGCTATCACCACCTTGTATAGTTTTTCACACTTTACATTATAATTTTAGCACTTTACCAAGTTAAAGTCAAGTGCACAGAAAAATTCTAAACCAAATGACTAATTCCCTCAATGTTCACAATATATGGGCAAACCTCTGCAATACTTCTTAAGTATTTATCCCTGTCTGCCATAGTACAGCCAGTCAATTCCTTTGACACATCAGTAAAATCAACCTTCCCTAATAAAGGTATGAACTGACAGGGAATTTTATGACTAGTATTTTCATCTATTCTTGGGTTCTCCGTAACAATACCAATGTTTATTAAAGTTTTATCATTCTCACACAGAATAATATCACCTTTTTTAATATAGGGTCCTAATTCGCTTTCAGTAATAATTTCGCCCTTTTCAATCATTTCTGCATTACTGCGCCAAACAAAAGCATTCTCTCCACTATGGCGAGTGTAACCGCTCTTTGTTTTTTCAACAGACTCCTTGGGAACAGCTTTTTCCTTTCTTGGCTTTGTGCCAATTCTGTTAGATTGGTAGCTGTGCCAACGCAGAGCATTACCTCGCCTTGGCTCAATCCTATTACCAACGCCCTTCGCCTTCTTCCTGTCTTTTTCAAGTTTTTTATTGTAGAGCATCAGCTCTGCATAGGCAGAAAGCTCCCTATCCTCTGTTTCAAGGAGATTTTCAAAGCAGTCAGGGAACATAAATATTTTTTCTTCATTTTGAAATTTTACTGTGAGGAAATTATCTTTTAGGGAAACCACAGCTCCCTCACCAAATATTTTGTGATTTACAATTTTACCTTCCATTTACTTAACCTTTGCCACTAATATAGTTTTGTCTTTTTCCGACAGCAGAGAGTACTGCCCCATATTTTCAATAAAAATTTTATCCTTGCTTTCCCTTGTGTAAAGGTTTACAGAGAGAACAGGATTGGTCGTTGGACAGGAATTTTCTTCTACAAAAGAATTATAGTCTTTAAAAAACTTTGCACCTTTCATTTCATTCTTTGTTATTCCACCAAGGTAAAAGCACTCACCTACAAGCTCTATTCCAATGTCACAATTAACACACTTTTTAATATACTTTGGTGCATCGTTGATAAAATGACCTGTTTTATAGTAGCCGATTGAAACTGTCAAATCCGACACAACACCAATTTCAGCCATACCTGTGTCACCATTAACACCAGAGTTTATATCAACAGAAATTATATATGCCAAAGAATTGTTGATTTTACCGATTATTTCCTGGCTTATGCCCCTTGGTCGTCCTTTAAAGCCTGTTCCGAATATGCAGTCAACAATTACAGTATATTCAGAAAAATCCGTTGTGTCACTACAAATTTCATAGGAAATATTTTCCTTTAAGCATTTGTCAAAATAATATCTTCCGTCCTCAGAAAACTTTTCCTTAATTAAAAACAGCTTTGTCTTAATTCCTTTTTCCTTGAGAAGAAGTGCCAAAACATAGCCGTCACCTGCATTGTTGCCTGTGCCACAAACAATGGCAACTGTGTCACCCTCCCAGGAATAGCTGTTAAACACTCCAACTCCTGCCTTGTACATCAAGCTTTTGCTATCAATATAGTTTGCAATAGTGTAAGCATCGCTTTTTCGCATTGTTTCTACTGTAATTACCTTTTCCATAAAATCTCCAAATTTACATCAGTCCCCTAACCATTGTCAGGGGACTGATAATTTTTTATATCATAGCTAAGTTCTTCTGAATTTTTGTTACATCCTTAATACATACCTTGCCGTCCTTGTCTATATCGGAGGCCTTTAGCTGTAGTGAATTAAACTTAACAATTCTTGTACAGTACTTTTGAATCATTGTAGCATCTTGAATATTAACAACACCGTCAAGGTTGGCATCGCCTGCCAAAACCTCCTTGGATGAATCACCCATAATTTTGATATTGTTTATGGCGATTTCTCCACTGGTTGTTGCATCCATATAGTTACCACCTGCGACAGTTGTCTTTGAAGTTGGAACTGCTCTTAGTGTTACAGTTTCTGCTCCATTACAAGCTTCAGGTAACTTAAGGTCAACATACTTTGTCATTAACTTTCTGTTTTCAGCCTTAATTGTAAAGTCTGTGTTAGGAATGTCAGTAAAGCTGTTACCGTCAAGGCTATACTGCATTTTCCAATTTCCAGGAGCCTTGTTGCTACCTGCCATTTCCATTGAGAAAGAAAGGTTGCTGTAATACTTTGCGTCAAAGCTAACCTGTATATATGGACTTTCTCCCCAAGGATTTTTTGTACCGGCAGACATAATTGGAACCATAGTGTCTGCTCCTGTACCATACTCAGGTGCAGACCACTCAAGTGCTCTTGTGCCTGTACCGTCAACAGAAAGCAATAAATTACCCTGTCCAAAGGTTGCCTTGTAGCCTTCCTTATCACCATATTCTGTCAGCTTTTCTTCAGTTGTCTTGCCATTGTTATCAAAGTAAAATTCCACAAGAGTTCCCTCTTGAATTTCGTGTTCATCAACATCGCCAACGGTTGGAGTTGTTGTCTCTGTTGGTGGCTCTGTTGGAGGAACTGTTGGTTCTTCCGGCTTTACATATGATGCCACAAAAAGGTTTGAAAGGTAGGATGCACGACTGTTCATCCAATCAACGCAGTAATTATATACGCCCTCAAAGGTATTTGCATCATACTTTGTGGCAACAGATGCCACACTATATTCCTTAGTATTATAGTCAAAATAACACTTATTCAGTGAGCTATGACTTGCAAGCCACTGTGGTTCAGGATTTAGCAGTCTTCCTGATGCGTAGTTCATTTCAGCACTATCCTTAATAAGGCTGTAATACACATCGGAGGAATACATATCTCCTGTTGCCACACCTGTTTTATTAAATACAAATTCCAAAGCCGGTACAAAGCTCTCATACCAAACCTCAGCAATTTTCTTGTAAAGTTGAGGATTCTTGTACATCAGAGAAGCAACATTTGTCACATTTGACTTGCCACCCTTTTTAGAAACCCAAAGTCCTGTTGGCAATGTGTAGTCATTAACACCAAGCCTTCTAAGCTCACCGGAAACACCAACTGCGTTGCCAAGGGAATTGTCATAGTCCCAAGGTGGAGTTGCAAAGAATTTATAGTTTCCGTCAGCATCCTGCTTGTATATAAAGTAGAAGGAGCTTACACCAACATCCCAGTTTTTGCCAAGCTCATTTATTAAGTAGATTTTTGCAAAGGAATCTGGGTCAATCAAATCAAAAAGATTAGCTGAATTATTCTTAAGTGCTGAGTACATTTCCTCAAACTTCTCTGTAATGTAGCTCTGCACTCCACTTCTATTTGGGTCGCCCTCATCAAGCTCAGGTGAAATAATTGTTAGGTTGTTATCTCCTGCTCTAAAGTAGAAATCATCAGGATCTATACCACCGTCAATTTTAAAACCAAATGGGAAGTCCTTAGCAAGAGTTCCGTCAGCATTTAGGTGGTCATCACCAGTTAAGTCATCAATAAGCTCATCCTTGCCAACCTCAATTTTCTGGCACATCTGATATGACCCCATATACTGACCATTTATGTAAAAGTCAGCATATCTGCTTTGTGGACTGTATGGCAAACCGACCTGATTACCAAGGTCGTACAAAAATCTGTTTCTTGAAAGTGTGTCGTCCTGATAGTTGGCGCAGATACTGTACTTCTTTGTCTTATCCATACCTGCAATTTTAAGAGCCGAACTATAAGTAATGTTAAAGGACTTCTTTGTCTTGCCCCAAGAGGTATTACCTCTACCCTTAATTTTCTTAATTGGTGTGTTAACTATTGTGCCGTCTTTTTCTGTAACAGCGCCTGTGGCACTTGCATAGTTTGACTTTTCTTCACAAAGGTATGAGTACATATCCTTACCATTAAAGTCGCCACCATTATTTACATAAACAGCACATTCAGCACCACTTCTCATAATTTTCAAGGATTCATTACCAGAGCCTGTGTTTACTGAATAAGTTTTTGAGGTGCTGTAAGGCATTTGCACAACTGACTTAGCAGGAATTTTTGTACCATCAATAGTTACCTCGTTGTTATATGTGTTATAAATTTCAACAAGGCTTTTATCACTTGATGACGGTAGGAAGAAGTAGTAATTTCCGTCCTCCTGCTTTTCCCACATTTGCCAAGCCTCTGTGTCCTCACTATTGCCGATTACACCGTGGACATAGAGTTGATTGTCCTTTTCGGCACTAAAATGAGGATTCACCACATCTTCAGCAAAAACTCCGTTACCAACAACAAGGGTTGTTGTAAGCATAAGTATTGCAACAATGATTGATAGAGATTTTTTAATCATATGTAACCCTCCTTAGGATTATTTTACGGTTTAATTATACACCTACTACAGAGGGTTTGTGTAAAGATTTTGTTAATTTCTCCTAATTCACTTAATTATATCTGGGACATAGTCTTCTTTTTAGCTATATATAATAAAATACAACCTACAATAGAGGATAACAGCTCTGTAATAGGGAATGAAAGCCAAATCAAAAATGTGTCTGCACTGCCTGATTTCACCAAATATGTGAACAAATAAGCTAAAGGAAGTATAATAACAAACTGTCTTAGCAGAGAGATAACAAGGGATTCAACTCCTCTGCCCAATGCCTGATAAATTCCCTGAAATGCAATATTGATGCCAGCAAACACAAAGCTGATTGACACAAACCTCATTGCCTCTACAAAAAATTCCTTTGATTTTCCTGCATTGAACAATACAGAAAACTGCTCTGGAAAAATCTCTGTAATAAGCAGACCTACAATCATCAAAGCAACTGTATATATCAAGCCGTACTTAATACCATCGTTTACTCTTTTCTTATTACCCATACCATAGCTATAGGCTATAATCGGTGTAATAGCATCACGAAGTCCAAATGCTAAAAACAGTACAAATTGCTGAACCTTATAGAACAATCCATACGCAGTTTGGACTGCAGGATTGAACATTAAAAATATGTTAAGTACATAAACCATAATTGACATAAGTGCCTGTGCAATTATAGCAGGTAAACCAATGCTGTAAATCTCCCTTATTAGCTTTCCATTTGGCTTTATATACTTGGGACTGTGACTAAATTCTGTATTAAACCTTTGATGAAATACAAACAGCACTACAGCTGAAACCACCTGACCCAATACAGTTGCATAAGCAGCTCCCTCAATTCCCATATCAAAAGTATAAATGAAAATAGGGTCAAATACAATGTTTATAACTGCACCAACAATTTGTCCTATAGTAGAATAAATGGACCTGCCTGTTGCCTGCAAAAGCTTTTCAAATATAGAAAAGAAAATAATTCCAAAGGAACATACGCAACAAATTCTAAGGTAGCTAACAGCCATTTCACTTACTAAGGAATTGGTTGTTTGGGTAGAAACATAAAAATCCACTCCCAAAAAACCAAACATTATACATACAATAGAGATAACCCCTCCGAGAAAAATGCTGTTACCAGCAATATGACCAGCTTTTTCATTATCTCCTGTTCCCAATGTTCTGGAAAGCAGGGCATTTACACCTACGCCTGTACCAATGCCCAAGGCTACCATTAGCATTTGTACAGGAAAAACCAAGGTAAGGGCATTAAGTGCTTCCTCACTGTTTACTGACATATTACCTACAAATGCGCTATCCACAATATTGTAAACAGCCTGCAAAGCCATTGACAGAATCATAGGCACACCCATTTGTATCATCAGCTTATTTACTGGTAAATCCCTCATTTTGTTTATTGATTTAGTCATAATACTCTCCTTTTCACGCAAAAAAAGTGTAGCCAAACAGCAAGCTGGACTTACGCTGTTAAGCTACACACTTTTTACCTTTATTCTGGACAGAAAACTATTATTATGTTTACTGTCTTGTCTTATAATTATATCAAAATTTCTTTTTTGGGTCAAGAAGAAATATCATCATTTTCTGCTAAATTCCATTTATAGACAAAGCAAGTAAACCGTGATATAATAGCATTGGTGATATTATGAAAATTTCTAATATAAAAAATCTGGAAAAAGCAATAAAAAACAAGGAAAACGAAATTGAGGTTAATGGTGAAATCAGCGATACTGTGCTAAAAAGTGGTATGGTAAGTACAATAATTTTCTTTGGTGCTGTTTTGTTTACTGCTTCAATTTTGGTAGCCATAGCTTTTGGAATCCTCTACTTGATTTTTAGTACACAAATTCTGTTAAGCATAGCAATAATCTCCCTGTGCATTACAATTTTCTCCATAACAATTACCCTTACAATAACAGCCATTCAAAAAGCATCTATCCCCCTTGCATTAAAACTACATAAGTATAGGGTTACAAAGAAAAACAATAGAATAGTTCTAATAAAGAAATAAGGAGCTGGTTAACAGCTCCTTTCAGCTTGTAGAAACACCTTTCTACAAGCTGAGGGCTGCCGAAAAAGGAAGTCATATTTTTTGAGAAGTAACCGATAGTCGTACAAAGGTACTACAAGGTTGCTTCTCGGAAAAAGCAAATATCCCCCATTTATGGGGGATAAAATATATGTAAACTCTGTAACAGGAATAAAACCCTTAACTTACTAAAGATGTGAGTTAAGGGTAATTTCTTGTTTTCAAATTTATTTGCGTTAGGACGACTTTTTCGACAGTCAAAAAGGGCAGAGAAAAACCTCTGCCCTTTATGTTATTTAGCTTTCTTTGCCTCTGATGAGAACAACTTAATCAAAAGTTCCTTACTTGCTTTGCCTGTTTCCTTCATTCCGTTTTTC
>JBGUUL010000048.1:0-12820 GCA_045133515.1 Ruminococcus sp. | reverse complement strand
CCCCCATAAATGGGGGATATTTGCTTTTTCCGAGAAGCAACCTCGTAGTACCTTTGTACGACTATCGGTTACTTCTCGAAAAATATGACTTCCTTTTTCGGCAGTCCTAATTTTAATTATTTTCCTTTTCCTTAAAGGCGAAAAAGCGTTGTCCTATGTAGTTAAATGCCACAAAGAGGCACATACCTGCAAGCATTGCAATATTTGTCCTTATGCTTTCGCTTTGGGAGGAGAGAACCCACTCCACAAGTGGCTGTGCAATAAGGTAGGCAAGGAAGTAGCAGACTGCAATATTCAGTGCAAATCTGATAATAGGCTTAATGCCCTTTTCCGTATTTTTAAAGGTAAAGTGCTTATTCAGAAAGTAGCTGACAACACTACCAATAATATAACCTGTTCCGGAGGAAATCCAGTATCCGTCAACAACGCCCCACTTAACATCACTAACAGGAGTGAAGTTATACAGCAAGAACATTATTCCGTTGCCTACAACTGTATTGAGGATGCCAACTAAGATAAACTTCCAGAATTTTATATCAAAAAACTTTTTTATAAAATCAGTCATCATTCTCTTCCTTTTTGATATTTGTGTGTTGGATAATGTAAATTGGTCTGTCCTTAGTTTCCATAAAAATTCTACCAAGGTACTCGCCAACAATACCTACGGAAAATTCTATAATACCACCCATAAACAGAACTATCATAAGAGTTGTGGCATAGCCTGGAACATCAATGCCGAAGATAATTGTCTGAACAAGGGTTATGAGAATGTAGATAAGTGCAACTACAAAAATCACAATACCCATAGCGCTGATAAAGCGAAGTGGTGCAACGGAAAAGCTGGTGATACCGTCAAGGGCATACTTAAACAGCTTCCAATAATTCCAAGTAGTCTTTCCCATTTCTCTGTCAACAGACTGATATGGGAGCCACTTTGTGTTAAAACCAACCCAACTGAACAAACCCTTACTAAAGCGCTGAACCTCTGAAAGCTCTAAAATGGCATCTACCATTTGCCTTGTCATAATTCTGTAGTCAACTGCACCATAGGGCATTTTTGTTTCTGAAAGGGCATTCTGCATACGGAAGAAAAGCTTGGAAAACAGCTCTCTGAACTTTCCCTCTCCCTCTCTTGCTGTTCTTTTAAGAGCGCAACAGTCGTAGCCACCCTCTGTAACCTCCTTAATCATTTGAGGGAACATCTGTGGTGGGTGCTGTAAATCGGCGTCCATAACAATAACATAGTCCCCTGTAGTATGCTGAAAACCTGCATACATTGCAGCCTCTTTGCCAAAGTTCCTCGAGAAAGAGATGTACTTAATGTTACTGTACTTTTCTGCAAGGTCTTTCATAACAAGGTATGTTTTGTCACGGCTACCGTCATTAACCAAAATATATCTGAATTCGTGTTCACTGATACCCTCTATAACGGAGTTTGTCACTTCAACAAAGTGGGCAAGGCCCTCCTCCTCGTTATAGCAAGGCACAACAATGTCAATTTTACTCATAAATTAAGCCTCCTGTTTCTTCATATTATAACAAAAAGCATATGAAATGTCTATGTATAAGATATAATAATTTTTCTATTCACAAAAAATTTAAAAAAATAGGTTTACGAAACCATAATAAAATGGTAGAATAAAAGAGTATAGGTAAAAAAGAACTTCGTTATTGGAGGACAGATTATGTCAACGAAAACAAAACAACTGATTGCTAAATCCGAAAGATGCAGTCAGGTGAGGAAGGGTCTTGGTGGATTTTTCTCAAACAACGCCTTTGTGATTATGGCGTTCCTGATTCCATTCCTCATTATGCTAATCAACTTTGCCATTAAAAAGTTTGCTCCTTTTGGCGACCAACAAATTTTGGTTGTTGACCTGTGGCACCAGTATTATCCATTTTTGGTTGATTTCCAAGACAAGATAATTTCTGGTCAGAGTATGCTACAATCCTGGAGTAACGGTATGGGTGGCAACTACCTTGCCCTTATGTCCTACTATGTGGCAAGTCCCATTAACTTCTTAACAGCATTTGTTCCTGCAGATTTTCTCAGGGAATTCCTTATGCTATCTGTTTGTGTAGAGGTTGGATGCGCCTCTGGCTTTATGGCATTATTCCTGAAAAAGACCTTTAAGAAAAACGGACTGCCTCTTGTAATATTCTCAGCAGGATATGGCTGTTGTGCCTTCTTTATGGGTTACTACTGGAATGTTATTTGGCTTAACACTGTGGCAATGCTACCACTTGTTGCCCTTGGTATGGTTATGCTGTGGAGGGAAAAGAAGTTTGTTCTCTACACAATCGCCCTTGCACTCTCTATTATTGCCAACTACTATGTAGGACTTTTCGCCTGCATTTTTGTACTGCTTTGCTTTATCGGCTACAGCATTATGTATTGGAACGGCATTAAGGACTTTTTCGGCAGACTTATGAGAACAGGCCTGTTCTCCGGAATTGCTCTGATGATTACAGCCTTTATGACACTTCCTGCATTTAACGGACTACAGCTTACTGTCAGCACCAACAACCAATGGCCTGACAGCTGGAGATGTTACTACGAATGGTCGGAGATTATGTCCCAGACTCTTGACTTTATTCCACCATCAACTAAGGAAAACCTCCCTAACCTTGCCTGTGGTATGGCAGCAATATTCTTTGGAATTATCTTCCTCACTACAAGGAAGATAAATTGGAGGGCAAAGTCCTTTGCTGTGGGTCTGCTTGTATTCCTTGTATGCTCTACAAATGTAAACATTCTCGACTACATTTGGCACGGACTACATAGCACAAATATGATTCCTCACAGATTTGCTTACCTCTTTAGCTTTGTGCTACTGACTATTGCCTACAGGGCATACACCCTTATTGACAAGGCAAGGCTTTGGGATATACTCATTGGATTTTTCGGTGCTACTCTACTTGTGGTTGTTTCAACTACAGTTCAGGCAGGAGCAGTGCTTTGGGGTTCATTTGCACTTGTTTGTGTAATGGCTGTTGCCTGTATATGCTATAGCTTTAAGATTTATCCAAAGGTTGTTCTTGACCTTATAATTTTCGCTGTTGTTATGGTGGAAACCTTTACAGCAAGTTTTATCGGAATTAAGACTGTTGGCTCAACAGGTACTCAAGACTATCCAAAGGGAGAGGCTGTTACTGCAAGTCTTGTAAACGAAATGTACCGTTTGGAAACCAACACAACGGATATGTGGCGTGCAGAAATGACACAGACACAAACCCTTAATGATTCCAGCCTTAACGACTTTAACGGTGTTTCTCAGTTCTCATCAATGAGTAATGTTTCTGTTACAAAGTTCCTTGAGGAAATCGGTTGCCAGGGTTGGCAGGGTGGTAACAGATACACCTACAGAGAAAGCACACCTGTTACTAACACATTCCTTAACCTTAAATACCTTATTTCAAGGGACAATGTTTATTCCCAGACAAAGTATGTTTCTCCTGTGTTCCAGAACGGCTCTGAAACTCTGCTGAAAAACAACTACTACTTACCAATGGGTTTTGTTACCAACAAGGAACTTCTGAATTACACCCTTGAGGACAGAAACGGTGATGACTTTAGCACCCTTAACACCTTTGGAAAGCAGAATGAGTTATTTAGCAAGGCTACAGGAATAAATGAAGATGTATTCACAATTATTGAACCTATGGGTGCGTCCTCATCTTCTCAAATTAACCCTGTTACCATTAACAAAATGTTCTCAGGCTCTGCTCACGGTTACGATTACATTATTGACCTTACTTCTCAGCCAACTACAACAAATGTTGAATTTGTCTATGATATTAAGGAGAAAGGCACATACTTTGTTTACGGCGTTTACTACAACGCAACAATGGATTCAAAGGGAATCAACATCAAAAAGGACGGAAACTCTGTTAAATCCGACGGTGACGTAAGCAGACCTTATATTATGAATGCAGGTGACTTTGAACAGGGACAAAAGCTATCTGTAAGCCTGGATAATTTACCATCTGGCACTTCAACAAACTTCCTCTGCTTTGTTGCAAAGCTCAATGACGATGTTTTCCAAAAGGGATATGAAAAGCTCTCACAAAGCACAATGAACGCAACAAGTGTTACTGACACCGAAATTGAGGGTGTTATTGACTGCAAAGAGGACGGACTTTTCTACACATCAGTTGTTTATGAAGAAGGCTGGAGTGTTAAGGTTGACGGAGAAAAGGTTGACACTAAGGCTGTTGGCAACGCAATGCTATGCTTTGACATTACCAAAGGTCAGCACACCATTGAAATGAGCTACCTGCCAAAGGGTTATCTCATTGGCACCCTGGCAAGTATTTTGGGTATAATTTTACTGATTGCCTGTGCCTTCCTTTACAGACCAATTCTCAGCAAAACATTCCTCTTTAAGTACAACACTCATCCAGACGCAAACCCAGAGAACGCCTACAAAGATGATGAACAAGAGGAAGAAACAGACATTAACAGCTTTACTGATAAGGAAAAGGAAACAGCAACTAAACAGCCTTCACTTTTAAAGCACGGCATACTGACAGTACTGTTCTCAATCTTCTACTTTATCGCCTGGCTTGGCACAATTATTAAAAAGACAAAAATTCTGCTACAGGAGAACTCCTCCTACGCAGGCGAGCTGATACTTTCTCTCCTTTGCCCATTCTACTTTGTATATGTAATGTACAAGTATGGCAAGAAAAAGGAAAATCTTGCAACTACAGAAAGTCTTAAGGTAAAGAGTGCCTTTAGCCATATGGCTATTGAACTTGGAGCAAGTGGTGGTATTTTTGTTTCAGCAGTAATATTCCTACAGACTCTGATTTCAAACTTTGCAGAACACGATACCCAGGTTAAGAACAGCCAAAGCGTAGTTGCCGGTGGTGGAGAACCAATTCCTATTACAATCTCACTTTTACCACAGGGTACTGCTCTTGCTATTGCCATTATCTGTGGCATACTTGGTTTAGTGCTGAGATTTGCAAACCTATATATGTTTGACAATGACCTCTATGCACTATATAAAAGGAAGAACAAAGAACCAAAGAGAAGAAAATAAACTAAGGCAGGTCAAATGACCTGCCTTAATTGTTGTTTATATAATTTTCAAGAATATCTCCAGCGATTTTGCAAAGCTCCTGACAGGGGCGTTTTTTGTAATACTGTGGAGTTCTCTCCTCCGGCACAATGCCGTCTGGCTTAGTAAGTCCCAAAAGCTCCCTACAGATAATTGAGCCGTTGATTTCCTTGTATTCATTTGCTACTGCGTTAATATGGCTGTAAAGCTCCTTTTTCTTCTGGTTATCCTTTGGCTCACTGTAGCCATAGAGGTAGCTTAGCACAAATACCATACCACTTACACAGCCACAGACCTCTCTCATTCTGCCCATTCCACCACCAAAGCCTGAAACAAGGAGGGCAATAGTTTTTTCCTCCATATTCAGCTCATCCTTAAAGGCAAGGGCAACGGACTGTGCGCAGTTGTAACCCTTTAAAAAGTTACTTTTTGCAATTTCGCCCTTATTCATCAAGTGCCTCCAACTGCTTTTCAAAGTCCTTCAGCTTATCCTCTGCCTTTTTAACCTTGGCTCTGGCTTCATCGGTGTCAACAGCCTTGTTCTTTTCAATAATATCCTTTTGAGTTTCAATAAAGTGCAACAGCACCTTTCTTCTCAGAACATCTGTGCTTTCAGGCTGATTTTCCTTTTCTTCAGGCTTTTCAGGGAACTGAATCACCTCACCGTTTTTCTCCACCTTAATATTTGGGTTATTGGTAAGAGAAACACCCTTTGCAGCCTGTCCCATAAGACCCTCATTACAAATTAGGTTAATACCCATAGGGTTAATGGCAATAGCAAACAAATCGTCTGTGGAGAACACCCTGTAAACCTCAACAAATGGTAGCTCAATACAAATTCTCTGCTCCTTTGGAAGCTCTGCATAGGACTTCATAACAGGACTTTGAAAGAAATACTCAAACTCCTTGTGGTCGGTCATAACAGGAAGTATCTTCTGTCCCTCAACATTTGTGTTAAGGAAAGGATATTTTATCTGCATTTGGTCACCCTGCTTACTCTGAATAATGGCAGGAACAAGGTATGTAGCCTCTCTCATAGCCTCAATAATAGGGCTGTCGGCATTTACACCAATGCTTTTTCCATCTTTGCCAAACTTGTGAGCCTCCTGCAAGAAAACAAGAGCCTCAATATACAGCTTTGGATTAGTTGTAAACTTTGGCTTGTCGGTTTTGTGGATAGTTTCCCTTGGAATTATCAAAGGACGGAGCTTACCGTCAGTAAACTCCACACCTCTTACTCCCAAACGGTGTAAATCCTCCATCATAGAAAGAAATTCCTCATTGCCAATTTCTCTGATTTCCACCTCGAAATTCTTTTCATTCAAGGAGTCAACAAGGAACTGCGCCTCGCTGTTATCCACAAGGACAATAACAGCCCTATTCATTGTGAAGAAGTGACCTGTTGCCCTGCTAATAACCACCCAGAATTTTGGTAGCTTCATTATCTTTTCAAGGGTTAGCATACGGAAGTGAATGTCATACTCCGTAAAATACTGCATATCAAACTCGTTTTCATTTTCCTTAGCCTTTGGAATACAGTTATTTTCAAGGTAATTGATAAAGCAAATATTCTCCGTTACCGTTGCGTTTTGCATTGCCTCTCTGCCGTGGTCGTGGTCCTCAAAAAAGGACTTCACAAGCTGATTCATTCTGTCGTTGTCTATCATAAAATCACCTTTATTCAGTAATAGCCTTTACAATTTCTTCAAAGTGCATTGAGTGACTTGCCTTTATAAGAATGGCGTCATTCTTTTTCAGTATATTTCCAAGCTCTGCAATCAGCTGTTGATTTGTTTCAAAGTGGTAGCCCTTGGTGTTTTTAAGGCTCTTTTGCATTTCCTTTGCAAGGGTGCCAACTGTCAGCAGAACATCCACACCACTTTTTTCAACATAATCTCCTGTTTGACGGTGGAGTAAAACCTCCTCCTTGCCAAGCTCCTTCATATCACCAAGAATACAGACCTTGCGAGGGTTTTTAAAGTTCATTACCACATCAATGGAGGCCTTAACAGAGGTTGGATTTGCATTGTAGCAATCATCAATAACTGTGTAATCCTCTGTAGCTATTACATTATTTCTGCCACCAATAGTTGCGTAGCTTTCAATACCTCTAACAATTTCCTCATCAGTCATAGAAAGTGCCTTGCCCACTGCAACTGAAGCCATAGCATTACCTGCCATATGGTTGCCGATTGCAGGAATTGTAGTGTCAAGGGACTTGCCATCAAAATGAAGCTTACACCTTATACCCTCTGTACTGTTGTTCTCAATAATTTCTGCATAATACTGATTCTTGCTATCAAGGCCATAGAAAATCGGCTTTATTCCGTTATATTCCTTAACTGTTCTCAGCTTGTCATCGTCACCGTTAAGGAAGATTTTACCATTCTTCTGCATATGGGTGAACATCTCGGTTTTTGCCTTTAGCACACCGTCACGGTCACCAAGACATTCAAGATGGCAACAGCCAATATTTGTAATTACGCAAAAGTCAGGCTTTACAATATTTGAAAGTCTTGTCATTTCTCCAAAATCGGAAATACCCATTTCAATTATGGCAACCTCTGCGTCCTCCTCCATAGCAAAAAGTGTCAGAGGAACACCAAGCTCATTGTTAAAGTTGCCCTGAGTTTTGTGAACCTTAAATCTTTCCTTTAGCACAGAGCCAAGCATTTCCTTTGTAGAGGTTTTTCCCACGCTACCTGTTACACCGATAAAGGGAATGTTGAACAGGCTACGGTAATAGGTGGCAATATCCTTAACAGCCTGTAAGGTACTTTCCACCTTAATCTGTGGGATTTTGCAGTCAACTTCCTCCTCAACAACAGCACAAACAGCACCCTGCTTATAGGTGTTTTCCACAAAGGAATGGCCGTCAACCTTTTCACCCTTAATTGCCACAAAAAGGGTATTTTCCTTTGCCTGTCTGGAGTCTGTAACAATGCTGTTTACCTTTAAATCAAGGGCAGAGTTGTCCCCAATAAAGGTACCGTTACAGCTATTTAAAATTTCTCTTAATGTTAAATTCTTCATAATCAATACTTCTTTAATGATACTTCAATAATTTTTTCGCAAAGGTCAGGGAAGTCAATTCCGAGAACCTTTGCCTCCTGTGGCAACAAACTTGTTGGTGTCATACCAGGCAAAGTGTTAGCCTCAAGGCAATATGGAACACCGTCACTATCAAGGAGGAAGTCAATTCTTCCGTAGGACTGTAGTTCAAGAGCCTTAAACACCTTTTCAGCCTCACTTTGCAATAAAGCTGTTTCTTCCTTAGAAAGCTCAGCAGGGCAAACATCACGAGTTTTACCTGCCTGATACTTATTCACATAGTCATAAAAGCCACTTTCAGGGATAATCTCAATAATTGGCAGAGCCTTGCCCTCAATTATGCCAATGGAAAATTCCCTGCCCTTAACATAATGCTCAACAAGAACCTCATCCTCCCAGAGGAAGGCCTCATCCATAGCCTTTAGGAAGTCCTCCTTCTTTTCCACAATGGAAACACCAACGGAAGAACCACCACTGCAAGGCTTTACAACACAAGGGAAGAAGTTCCAGCTGTCAAGCTTGCCGTTTTCCTTATGCTCAGGACGGAAAATCTCTCCCTGTGGAGTGCTGATTTTCTTCTGCATCAACACACTTTTTGTCAGACCCTTGTTCATAGCAATAGCACTTCCAAGATAACCTGCACCTGTGTACTTTATGCCAAGCATATCAAGGGTTGCCTGAACCTGTCCGTTCTCACCTGTGCCACCGTGTAGAGCCAGAAATGTTATATCAGCCTTTCGGCAAATTTCAGCCACATTATCTCCTAACAGGCTGTCGCTTTTATTTTTCCTCATAGCCTTAACTTCCTTTAAGTCAGGCACTAATTCACCAATAGAAACATCCTCTGCAAAGGAATAGTTACTCTGGAACAGGGACTCTATGTCGCAAACTTCCTCCTCATATCCCATAAAAACATCAAGGAGAACAACCCTGTGTCCCTTTTCAAGAAGTGCGTTATACACCTTTTTACCTGACACAATGGAAACATTCCTTTCACTGCACAGGCCACCAGCTAATACTACTATATCCATAATTCTCCCCCAAAATTAAAACATAAAGGAGTCCATACCCCAGTTTTCAACCTCATCAAACTTTACATAAACATCCTTGCCCTCAATGCCAAGCTCAGTTTGTGCAATCTCACAGAGCTTTGCAGTCAGTGCCTGATAGGCTGACTTTGTGGATGCTCCAAGCAGTTTTACTTCAAACATAGCACAGGGAGTTTCTTCCCCTCTGAAAAACAGGTTGCAGTTGTCCTCTATATTCACCATAACATACTGAGGAGTTTTCCCAGGAATTGCTGTTATTGAGTTGGTAATCACCTTTGCAAGAGGTGTCATTTGCTTTTCGTCAACCTTGACAGAAAATTTAGCGTCAATATAAGGCATAGTAATCTCCCTTTCTTATTCTAACTATAGCTAAATTTTATTATACTACAAATGGAAGGAAAATTCAATTATAATATGATATAAAAACCACATTTAACCTGAACATCATCTACCCTAACAAATTAGCAAAAATTTTCAGCATAATTGGTATCAGTTTTGTTATATTTATTGCATATGTGCTGTGATAAATGCTATAATTTTGTCGGATTATATTTCAGGAGGAATAATTATGAGTGGAAAATACGGTGCAGTTGCCGAAACAAAAAGCAAGAAAAAGCTGATTATTATTATTTCAGTTATCCTTGCAGTAATAATTGCAGGGGTGGCTGTATATTTTGTGTTCTTTACAGGCAAGGACTTAAAGATGTCCGACAGCCGAGTTACAAGTGATATTAAGAAAAGTGAAGTTCTGACAAAACAGACAGTTGGAAAAAGGGCTTACGATTTTGCAGTTGATAGTGTAGAGCTAAAGGGTGCAAATCAGGACCAGACTGTCCACAACGCTGTTGTCACAGTTAAAAACGACACCTACAGCTTTGAAAATCAGGAAGTTAGCGCAGAATACACAATAGATGGGGAAGCCTACAAGCTACAGAAAATTGAAATCACAGCCAAAGGCACATTAAAGGCTGTTGGTGGTGTTGATGAAAATGAGGCTACAGAGGAAATCAAAAAGACTTACAAAAATGCTAAGCTAAAGTCCCACAAAACCGACCTCAACAAGGGCAAGGATACCCTTATTTTCAGTGCCACAACAGAGGATATGACAGGCACAGTTACCCTAAGCTACAGCTTTGATGATAAAAACGGTTGGGTGCTAAAGAAAACCGACAAAAGCAAAATGTCAATAAAAGAGGGCAAAACAGGACAGGTTGATGTTGACGGAGTGAAGTGCTACACAAATTCAGCTGTTAAGAACATACTCCTGCTTGGCACAGATGCCGATGACGGAGCAAGGCGTTCTGACTCAATGATGCTTATTTCCATTGACAGCAACAACAAGGAAATCAAGTTCAGCTCCTTTATGAGGGACACCTATGTTGACATTGACGGCTACGACAAGGACAAGCTAAACGCTGCCTTTGCCTACGGTGGTCCTGAACTTGCCACAAAAACTATTGAGAAAAACTACGGCATTAAAATTGACAACTACATCACCACAGGCTTTAGTGACTTTAAGAAAATTGTAAATACCCTTGGTGGCGTTGACATTGAGCTTGACCAGGACGAATGTGGCTACATCAACTGGCAGTTAAACAAAAACGGACAGGCTGGAGATGTTGGCGAGGTAGAGGTAAAGGACGGAGTGCAAAGGCTCAACGGACAGCAGGCACTTTGGTTCTGCCGTGACAGAGGAAGCGAACAGTTCAGAGGCTCTGACTTTACAAGAACACAAAGGCAGAGAAGAATGTTAATGGGGCTTGTTGAATCCTACAAAAACAACACCGTTGCCGATATTATTAAAATCACAAATGATTTAAGGCCATATGTGGAAACCGACCTAAGCAAAGAGGATATTGCTTGGCTTTGTGAACACAGCGACACCTTCTTCACCTACAAAACATCGGACAAGTGCTATCCGGAGGAAACCTCTGGCTGGCAGGCAGGAACCTCCCCTGTAGGTGGCTGGATAATCGAAATGAATAGCTGGGAGGACACAAGAAAGGATATAGCCCATTATATTTATACTGATTTGAAATAACACAAATTCTCCCCCGATACTTGTCGGGGGATTTTTTATGTGGTATAATGGTATGGATAATATGTTATAAACAATATTTACAAAAGGTGATTATATGTCATTCCCACAGGATAAAATTAGAAATTTCAGCATTATTGCTCACATAGACCACGGCAAGTCAACTCTTGCTGACCGTATTCTTGAACAGACGGAGTCTGTTGCCAAGAGGGAGATGGAGGACCAGATTCTTGACGATATGGACCTTGAAAGAGAGCGTGGCATTACCATTAAGGCTCACGCTGTTACCCTGCTTTACAAGGCTGATGACGGAGAAACCTATCAGTTCAACCTTATTGACACTCCTGGCCACGTTGACTTTAACTACGAGGTATCCCGTTCCCTTGCAGCCTGTGAGGGCGCTGTTCTTGTAGTTGATGCAAGTCAGGGTATTGAGGCTCAAACCCTTGCCAACACCTACCTTGCTGTTGACGGAGGACTTGAAATCGTGCCTGTTATCAACAAAATTGACCTGCCAAGTGCCGACCCTGACAGGGTTATTAAGGAAATTGAAGATGTTATCGGAATTCCTGCCGAGGACTGTCCTCGTGTTTCTGCTAAAACAGGTCTTAATATTCACGATGTTATGGAAAAGATTGTGTCAGATGTTCCTGCTCCAACAGGCGACTACGACAGTCCTCTTCGTGCCCTTATTTTTGACAGCTACTATGACAGCTACAAAGGTGTAATTATATATGTAAGGGTGAAGGAAGGTCAAATTCACCCAGGTGACGAATTCAAGCTTATGGCTACAGGCAGTACCTTCCAGGTGGTGGAATGTGGCTATATGAGGGCAACCTCCCTTGAACCTATGGAAGGTCTTTACGCAGGTGAGGTTGGATATATTGCTGCATCTATCAAGAGTTTGCAGGATGCACAGGTTGGCGACACAGTAACCCTTGTTTCTAACCCTGCTGACGAGCCATTACCAGGCTACAGAGAGGCTCAATCAATGGTTTTCTGTGGTATTTATCCAGCTGACGGTGCAAGGTATGGAGATTTGCGTGACGCCCTTGAAAAGCTAAAGCTAAATGACGCCTCCCTTACCTTTGATGCAGAAACCTCTGTTGCCCTTGGATTTGGCTTTAGATGTGGTTTCCTTGGTTTGCTCCATATGGAAATTATCCAGGAAAGACTTGAAAGAGAATACAACCTTGACCTTATTACCACAGCTCCATCTGTAATTTACAGAATTACAAAAACTGACGGAACTGTTGAAATGATTGACAACCCAACAAACTACCCTGACCCTGCTCTTATTGCCAAGGCAGAGGAGCCTATGACAGATGCTCACATTTACTCACCATCTGAATATGTTGGCAACATTATGGAGCTTTGCCAGGACAGGCGAGGTAATTTTATTGGTATGGATTACATTGACTCTGACAGAGTTGACATTCATTATGAAATGCCACTTGCCGAGATTATCTACGACTTTTTCGACACACTTAAAAGCCGTACCAGAGGCTATGCATCCTTTGACTACGAATTAAAGGACTACAAGGAAAGCAAGTTAGTTAAGCTGGATATTATGCTAAACGGCGATGTTATTGACGCACTTTCCTTTATTATCCACG
>JBGUUL010000047.1:0-15262 GCA_045133515.1 Ruminococcus sp. | reverse complement strand
TAAATAGTATTTGTGTAATATAATTGTACAGAAAAGAGATATGGTATGAAGATAAAAGAAAAAAATAATGATGAAGCTTTGGAAGTAAAATATGTCACCGAGCCAGAGGAAATCAGTAATGATATATTAAATTCTTTAAAAGAAACAAATGACGAATTGCAAGGCTACTATGAAGAAATGACAAAGGCTGATAATTTGGAAGAATATTCTGAGGATGTTTCTGCAAGACTACATTCATACAAGAAAACATCAAACAATTTAGCAAAGGCTTATAAAAATTGCTTAGTAATGAGTGATGAGCTTTCTGCAAGATACTCCGACCTTGTAAAGGGAAAACGTAGAAAGCTAATTCCAAAGCCACCTGCAAATGCACTTATTGACCTTGAGGAAAGTCGTAGCAACCACTTTGCAAAGGGTATGAACATATATAAACTAATGTATATATTTTACATTGGTAGCTTTTTAGGTGTAGTTATCGAAATGCTCTGGTGTCTTTTTACAAGGGGTTACATTGAGGGTAGAGCCGGTCTTGTTATTGGACCATTTAATTTACTTTACGGCTTTGGTGCCGTTGCTATGTCCCTTGGTCTATATAAATTCCGTAACAGAGGTCGATGGACTTGCTTCTTTGGTGGATTTTTGTTGGGTACTGCCGTTGAATATATATGCTCCTGGGCACAGGAAATGGCATTTGGCTCAAGGTCTTGGGATTACAGCGATATGCCCTTTAACATAAACGGCAGAGTATGTTTTCTTTATTCAATATTCTGGGGAATACTAAGTGTATTTTGGGTTAAGACAGTTTATCCTTGGGTTGCCAAAATGATTATGAAGATACCTGAAAAGATTGGAAAAATCACAGCTTGGGTACTACTTGCCTTCTTTATAATAAACGCAATTCTCACTATTCTTGCCATTCTTCGCTGGACGCAAAGGCTTGATATGATTCCACCTTCAAACAGCTTATGGGCCTTTTTTGATAATTGGTTCCCTAATGAAAGAATGGAGCAAATTTTTGCTAATATGGAATTTAACTAAATCAAACAATGTATAATTATGCAAAAAATTTGAAAAAAATCAGTATATAAGCAATAATTGTCAATAAAATATATTGAATTTTTTTAGTATTTGTGGTAGTATGTTATTATTAGTTATTAGGAGGAAAAATAAAATGAAAAAACTTATTTCTTCTGCTGTTGCTCTACTTATGATTATCGCAATGGCAGTAACAGCTACCGGTTGTGGTGGCGATGCTAAAAAAGAAGAAAATGTAAACCTTAAGTTTACAGAATGTGCTGTTGGCGTTCAGCTCGGTACAACCGGTGATATTTTCGTTTCAAATTACGAGGCTGACGGAACTAAGGTTGAGCGTTTTAACAAGGGTGCAGACGCTGTTGTTGCACTTATGCAGGATAAGATTGACTGTGTTGTTATTGACAGCGAACCTGCAAAGGCTTTCGTTAATGCTAACGAAGGTATTAAAATCCTTGACAACCCATTTGCTGAAGAAGAATATGCAATTTGTGTTTCCAAGGACAACAGCGACCTTACTAAGGAAATGAATAAGGCTCTTAAGGAGCTTAAGGCTGACGGAACAGTTGACAAGATTATCAGCAACTTTATTGGTGATGACACTAAGGGCAAAAATGCTTATGAATCTCCAAAGGATGTTAAGTACACAAAGGAACTTCATATGGCAACAAATGCTACTTTTGAACCTTATGAGTACAAGGAAAAGGAAGAAGTTGTTGGTATTGACCCAATGATTGCTACAGCAATTTGTGACAAGTTAGGCTACAAGCTTGTTATTGATGATATGGATTTTGACTCAATCATCACTGCTGTTCAGACTGGCAAGGCTGACTTTGGTATGGCTGGTATGACAGTTACAGAGGAAAGACTAAAGTCCATTGACTTTACAGATACTTATGCAAAGTCAACACAGGTTATCATTGTTAAAGACAATGTAGCATCTGTTGAACTTCCAGAATAATATTAGGAAAAATTATCTAATGCAGTTGGGTAATCCTCAACTGCATTTATTTTAAAATTATGAGAAAATGAGGAAATGCTATGGAGTCTTTTTTTAATAGTATTTCAGAAAGCTTTACCAGCACATTTATTACTGATGATAGGTGGCTACAGCTGTTAAAAGGTCTTGGTGTTACACTTGAGATTACTCTGTTTTCTGCCTTGCTGGGCATTATCCTTGGTTTTCTGATTGCCCTTGTTCGTGCTACTCACGATACAAATGTCCTTGGCAAAAAGAGGAAAACCTTTGGTGACTATATTCTGAAATTCTTTAATGTTTTATGCAACATTTACATAACTGTAATCAGAGGAACACCTGTTGTTATTCAGCTGATGATTATGTACTACATTATTCTTGCATCTGTTCGTAACGGCATTTATGCAGCTATTATTGCCTTTGGTATAAATTCAGGTGCATATGTGGCTGAAATTGTCCGTTCAGGTATTATGTCCATTGACAAGGGTCAGATTGAGGCAAGCCGTTCTCTTGGCTTTAACCACACACAGACTATGACTAAGGTGGTACTTCCACAGGCAATTAAGAATGTACTACCTGCCCTTGGTAATGAAATGATTACTCTACTAAAGGAAACTTCAGTTGCAGGTTATGTTGCCCTTGCTGATGTTACCTATGTAGGCAACCTTATTCGTTCAAGAACCTATGAGGCATTTTTCCCACTAATTACAGTTGCAGCAATTTATTTTGTAATTGTTCTCATACTCACCTTCTTCCTAAAGAAGATGGAAAGGAGGTTGCGTTTAAGTGACCACTAATGAGGTACTAATTGAAGTAAAGGGACTTGAAAAGACCTTTAAAAACGATATCCACGTATTAAGGGGTATTGATATTGACATTAAAAAAGGTGATGTTGTGGTAGTTGTTGGGCCATCAGGCTCTGGTAAATCCACATTTCTCCGTTGTCTTAACAGACTTGAAGAACCAACAGGAGGACACATTACCTTTGAAGGTACAGATATTACTGACCCAAAGGTTAATATAAATTTACATCGCCAAAAAATGGGAATGGTGTTCCAGCAATTCAACCTTTTCCCTCACAAAACTGTTCTCGACAATATGACAATGGGTCCTGTAAAGCTACTTAAAAAGAGCAAAAAGGATGCAGAAAAAGAGGCTATGGAGTTACTTAAAAGAGTTGGTCTTGAGGAAAAGGCTAATGCTTATCCTAACCAGCTTTCAGGTGGTCAAAAGCAGAGAATTGCCATTGTTAGAGCCTTGGCTATGAACCCTGATGTTATGCTTTTTGACGAACCAACATCTGCACTTGATCCAGAAATGGTTGGTGAGGTTCTTGAGGTTATGAAGGGGCTTGCCAAAGACGGAATGACAATGGTTGTTGTTACCCACGAAATGGGCTTTGCAAAAGAAGTGGCAACTGATGTTGTGTTCATTGATGACGGTGTTATTCAAGAAAAGAATAATCCACAGGAATTTTTCAACAATCCAAAAAATCAAAGATTAAAGGACTTTCTTTCAAAAGTTATCTAAAAAGAGGAGCTGTCAGACGACAGCTCCTTTTTGCGTTTAGTAGGTTTATGCACCCTTTATACCTCTATTATCTGAACCTAAAAAGTCCATTTTTACAAAGTTACCAACTATTCTTGATACAAACCTTTGGGTGTAGAATTTTTCCATTTCCTTTAAAGTAAGGTTAGTACTAATGATTGTTGGCTTTTTGTTAAGCAGTCTTGTGTTCACAAGATTGTATATTGCTGATGAAGAATAATTACTCTGAAATTCCGTACCTAAATCATCGAAAATCAACAAATCACAGCTAATAAGGGAATTTTCGATTTCTTCCTCATTATCATATCTATAGCTGAAATGATATTTTTCCATTTTAGAAATTACATCAGGGGCAGAAACATATGCAACACCAAATCCCTTTTTTATAACCTCTGTGGCTATAGCAAGGCTAAGGTGAGTTTTTCCAAGTCCTGTTGCACCACGAAGAAGCAAGCTACTTGAATTTTCAGTCTGAAAAGTGTCTGCATAATTACGGCAATATGCCAAAATCTTTTTCATCCTCTCATATGGAGAAATGCTACTTGCACTTGAAATATCCATTTCATACTTATCAAGCGAAAAAGACTCAAAGGTTGAAAGATTAAGTGGTGAGATTTTGTTAAGCTCCTGACAGGCAATATTTGCCCTTAGATTTTTTAGACACTGACAAATCACAGTACGGCCGTTTATGTCATCATATCTGCCTGTATCCTTGCACCTTTCACAATGAAATTTAGGTTCAAGGGCATCACCACTATAGCCATTTGTAAAGAGAATAGTTTTCATTTCTCTTTGAAGGGCAAGACTTTTTTCAGCAAGGGAAGTTACAGCCTCCTTGCAATTCTTCCCCTTTACAACAGCCTTTGCTGTTTCTGCTCCGATATATGAAAGCTGTCTTTCAATTTCTTCAAGTCTTGGAAGCTCCTTATACATCTGTCTTTTGTTTATTTCCTGATTTTGTAGAACCTTGGTTCTTCTGTCGCTAAGAGCCTGTTCTGCCATTTCGTTAATTTTCTTACTATAAGCCATAGTTACCTCTTAATCAAACAAACTAAAGTTTTCGTATTTTTCAATATCATATGAAGCCTCATTAGGCTTTGGTGTGGCTTTCGGTCTTTCTGATTTTTCTTCAAAGGCGTATAATTCTTTTAGAGAATTTATATTATATTTTTTCCAATTTTTCAGAATACCGTTTGTATATGTAAGGCTAAAGGAGTTTTTCTTATTGACGCATCTTTCGTAGGCTTCCTTTAGCAATTCATCAGGGAAATGCCACTCGTTTATCCAGCGGTTTGCGTTCTCCTGTTGAGCCTTTGTCGGTGCGCCTGTGTTATGAATACCAAAAAGCATAGCAATATGTGTCCAAGCCTCACCATAAAGCTGTAGGGTTTCAATCTTCTCCTCTGCCCTTTCAACTGTAGTTACTTCCTCACTTGCCCAGGCTATGCCCACCTTTTCAATATACTTCATATTATCCTTACCAATGGAGTGGCAGTAGTTAACAAGCATAAACAGAACATCATATGGTAGTCCGTCAGTATCGTGGAGCATAACCACAGTTGCTGTGTCACCACTTGAAATTGGTCTGCCAAAAAGGGTTTCAATCTCCTGTAGCAACGCTGAAAGCTCTGGGTCTGTGTTTATCCTTTGAGCAACGAATATGCTGTCAGGCTTTTGAGAACGGGATACTGCACGAGGTTTCTTATGCTGATTTTCCTTTGCAGGCTCAACCTCTTTTGTCTGCACACTGTTATTTTCTGCATTACTTTCTGGCAAAGTTCCACCCATACCAAGGACACCACGGTCTATCCAATAGGAAATTGCGTCCTTAACATCATCCTCAGCAATATTCAGTTGTTCACCAACATATTTTTCCGTAAGAGAATTTTGACTGTTACGAAGTACAAATAACAGTACTTTAAGTTGAGTTTCCGTTGCCATACGGATTTCCTCATCAACAACGCAGTTTGGAACAGGGAAAATCCCTCCCCACTTACCTAAATTCAGATTGATAGACAATTACATTCGTCCTTTCATTTACACATACTTTATTATGAAATACATTATACCACAAAATTTTTTATAATACTACATCTACAATGATTATTTTAAAAATAAAAATTGGTATTGACTATTTAAAAATATATGATATAATAAAGATGTTAGAATTGCGGATGTAGCTCATCTGGTAGAGCGCCACCTTGCCAAGGTGGAGGTAGCGGGTTCGAGCCCCGTCATCCGCTCCATTTTTTTATCTGGAGGGAAATATGAAGTACACATACACACCAAAGGGTGTTTGTTCAAGACAGATAGATATTGAGCTTGATGATAATATTATTAAAAGTGTAAAATTCACAGGTGGCTGTGCCGGTAACACACAGGGCATTTCTTCCCTTGTTGCAGGTATGGATGCTGAGGAAGCTATTAAAAGACTTAGAGATATTGATTGCAGAGGCAGAGGCACAAGCTGTCCTGACCAGCTATCATATGCACTTGAAGAAGCACTTGAGCTTATCTAAATTTAATAACATCACAAAAAATAGGAGCTATCCAAATGGGTAGCTCCTTTTTGTTGTAGAATCATTTTAAATATGCTTTTATATACTTTTCGCCATCTTCATATGGCATAGCATCTGTACCTATCATTCTCATTGCTATTGAATTAAATGTATCACTACCCATATTTCCGTCACAGAAAATAAAGAAGTTTTTATCATCACAATGAATTACATATTTATCCTCAGTGATTTTATCTCCAGAAATAGACATCATAGGAGCATTTGGCTCTGCATAGTTGGATATAGCACAGTGATACACTCCTGTTTTTTCAATATTAAACATATTTGACACATCAGTTTCATATGAATAATGAATGATATAATAATTTACACCATTTTTTGTTCCTGTTAATTCAGGCTCTTTTTTAGGTTCTTCCCCACAGCCACAAAAAGTCGTTGTTAAAACCAAGGTTAGAAGAACCGTTATAACAACCGAAAATACCTTTTTACTCATATTATACACTCATCTTAATCTGTTCAATTACTTTCATTACAGATTTTTTTGGTACTGCTAAGGCAAAACCACTCAAATCCATTTCAGGACCACCTAATCCAGTCTTAACCCAACCATATAATGTAAGAGAATTCTGTGAAAATTCTGTTTTAATAAACTTCACGCCTGACATTAAGCCTGTACCCTTTTTCCAAATTTCTTCGTTATTCTGATTGATTTTCTTATAACCATTTTGAGCTAAAACATTTTCAACATTTCTAATAGCATTTTCTATATCTCTACTATAACTAAATGTAAATGATGTTCTTGACATTTTAATTCCTCCTTATTTCCTGTCCACACCTTGGACAATGGGTGCAATCATCTGATATATTTAGATTGCATTTTGGACATTTGCCTTTAATTTGAACATTACCGTTTTTATCAACACCCTGTATATTTTCAATATTACGGAGTTTTGCTTCATTCTTGCTTTTTACATTGGCGAAGATTACAAGCAAAATTCCAACAATTGCAATAATAAATGAAATAATAACTAAAGCCATCATCATTGTTTCAAAGTCTGAAAAAGGTGCTCTCCAAGTGTATCCGTAGCTGTTGTTGATTTTATAAATACTACCGAATAAGCCTATTCCACCAACGATAATCATAATCATACCTAATAGTGCCACAGTAATTCCTCCTTTCCTCATAACATTAAACTCAAGATTTTCCCACTTGAATTATTTATATTATAGCATCTTGTATTGCTAATCGCAATACAAAAGTTATGCATATTATATATTTTTTTGTTTTACAATAGTAATATATAATATATTTTGGAGATTGCTATGAAGAAATTTAAAATACCAGTTATACCACCTACAACAAACAAATGTATTCGCTTTCCTAATGATGTAATTGAAAATGTAGAAAAAGAGCTTGTTGGAACAGACTGCACTTTTTCTGCATTTGTTATCGAGGCTGTAAGAGTGGCTCTTGAAAACTTACAAGAGGAAAGAGAAGGAAATTCAGCTAAATGAAAAAGCTCCCGTAATGGGAGCCTTTTCATTATAATTTATATTTAGTTTCTGTATTATTTTGAAAGAAAATAGTTCATCATTGTGAAGCCTTTTTCGATATAGTTGCCTGTTTCCCTTGCGTTATTTTCTGTAAAGGAATTTACACCACTTTCCTTTTCATTTTTACTGTCATAAATTACATATGGAACAGGATTTGAGGAATGGGTTTTGATATTAAGTGGTGTTGGGTGGTCTGGGCATACAAGAACTGCAAAATCATCAAAGTCCTTTAGGAAGTTTGTAACAGGAGTGAGGATTTTCTCATCAATAAGCTCAATAGCCTTAACCTTATTTTCGTACTCTCCCCTATGGCCACATTCGTCAGGTGCTTCAACATGAATATAAACAAAGTCTTGACCCTTTTTAAATTCATCAATAGCAGCCTGAGCCTTGCCCTCAAAGTTAGTATCAAGGTAGCCTGTTGCGCCTTCTACATCAACACTATTCATTTCTGCACATATTGCAATACCCTTTAATAGGTCAACTGCTGAAATCATTGAGCCGTTTTTACCAAACTTCTTTTTAAAGCTATCAAGAATTGGCTTAGTGCCTTCTCCCCAGAGCCAAATTGAATTTGCAGGTTTTTTACCTCTTTCAACTCTTGCCTTATTAACAGGGTGGTCCTTTAGTAGCTCATATGACTTTTTCATAAGTTCATAAAGTGGCTGTACTGCACTACCTGTTGGAATATGGCTTTTAATCGGCTGACCTGTTATATCGTGAGGTGGTGTGAAGGAAACATTGTCCTTATCCCCATTTGCCCAAACAAGACAATGTCTGTAGGAAACACCAGGGTAGAACCTAAAAATTTCGTCACCTAACTTTTCCTCAACAAATTCAATAAGAATTTTGGCTTCCTCTGAACTAATATCATCAGCGCAGTAGTCAACCATAGTTTTATCCTCATAGTTTTCCTCGTCAGAAAGGGTTACAAGGTTAGTTCTAAGTGTAACATCGCTTTCCTTTAAATCAATGCCAATAGAAGCAGCCTCAAGGGGACTTCTGCCTGTATAATAAACTGCTGGTTCATAACCGAGTACTGAAAGGTTGGCAACATCACTGCCAGGCTTTAAGCCCTCTGCAACCGTTTTTACCATACCAACCTCACCCTTACTTGCAAGGTAATCCATTGTTGGCTTTTTTGCAAGTTCCATTGGTGTTTTATTATTTAACTTTTCGTATGGCTCATCTGCCATACCGTCACATAGCATAACTAAATATTTCATAATCAATTCTCCTGATGTCCAATCATTTTAAGGTAAGCATTTATAAATCCGTCAAGGTCACCATCCATAACTGCGTTTACATTACCTGTTTCATAATTTGTTCTGTGATCCTTAACAAGGGTATAAGGCATAAACACATAGGAACGAATCTGGCTACCCCAAGTAATTTCCTTTTGGACTCCCTTAATATCCTCAATTTTCTCAAGATGTTCTCTTTCCTTAATTTCAACAAGCTTTGACATAAGCATTTTCATAGCCACATCTCTGTTCTGATACTGACTTCGTTCAACCTGAGATGCAACAACAATACCTGTTGGAATATGAGTAAGACGAACAGCAGATGAGGTTTTATTAACCTTCTGGCCACCTGCACCTGATGCACGATACACATCCATTTTAATATCTTCATCACGGATTTCCACCTTAATTGAATCGTCAATTTCAGGCATAACCTCAAGGGAACTAAAAGATGTGTGTCTTCTACCTGCTGAGTCAAAAGGAGAAACTCTTACAAGACGGTGAACACCAGCCTCACTCTTAAGGTATCCATAGGCATTTTCACCCTCTACAAGAAGAACAGCTGACTTAAGACCAGCCTCGTCGCCGTCAAGGTAGTCAACCTCTTTAACAGTAAAGCCGTGGTCAGTTGCCCAACGGGTGTACATTCTGTAGAGCATCTCTGCCCAGTCCTGAGCCTCTGTACCACCACTACCTGCGTGGAATGTTAAAATAGCATTGTTCTTGTCATATTCACCTGTAAGGAGAGTTTGTAGCCTCTGCTTTTCTAGTAACTCCTCTACTGATGTACATTCACTTTCAGCCTCTTCTAAAAGCTCTAAATCTTCTTCCTCGTCACCAAGCTCAATTAAAGTAAGTGTATCCTCATACTTTCCCACAAGGGCATCAAAGTTATCAACCTTTGCCTTAAGGTCAGAGGTTCTCTTTAAAATTTTCTGGCTCTTTTCCATATCGTCATAAAAACCAGGTTCTGCTGCCCTATTCTCAAGCTGTTGTATTTCACTCTTAATAGCCTTTAAGCCAAGGGCATCTGCAAGGTCATCAATCTCTGGCTTTATGCCCTCTAACTTTAGCTTTAATTCTTCAAACTGTACCATAGTATTACCTCATTTATTTAACCTGCCTTATATTATATCGCAAAAGTATAAAAATGTAAATCAATAGAAAGAATAAAAAATAGTAAAATAATGTTGCAGATTTCAAAAGGATTTGTTATAATTTAATAAATATAAGTTTATTCTATATTTATTTGTGGAATTTACCTTAATAATCTAAAAGTGAAGGAAGAAATTATGGATTTTATTGGATATGAATGTCCTGCTTGTAGCAGGAATTTCCACGCAGATGATGACATTGTGGTGTGTCCTCACTGTGGAACACCTCATCACAGAGAATGTTATGAAAAGCTTGGGGAGTGCTTTAACAAATCTAAGCACGATGAAGGCTACGACTTTGAAAAAGAAGAAAGAGAAAGCACCACTCCTGAGGGTGCTGTAAAATGCAGTGCCTGTGGTGAAATAAACGATGAGGGTGCTTTTTTCTGTAAAAAGTGTAACAAGCCACTTATTGATATGGCAAATGGCAATCAGCAGAACACACAAGCTAACCAAAATACTCAAAATCAAGGTAATCCTATGGGTGGTATGCCATTTGGTGGTTCTCCCACAGGAACAAACCCTACAGGGCCATTTGGTGCTAATGCTTTCCCACAGTTTGACCCTATGGGTGGTGTTTCCCCTGATTTAGAGTTTGAAAATGGAGTTAAGGCTGGTGAGGCTGCAAAATATGTTAAACAGAACACACCATATTTTATGCAGGTGTTTAACAGAATCAAGTCCTTTGGAAAATCAAAGTTTAGCTTTTCCGGTATGCTTTTTGGTGGTGGCTATCTCCTCTACAGAAAGCAATATGTTCTTGGTACAATTATTACTGCAATAATGGCAGTTTGCTTACTGTTCTCCACTTATGTAAACTACACCGTTCTTCAAGGTATCGTTACTGAGGTTATGGACGCAAATGCCAACATTACAACCTATACTCAACTAATACAGGCTGTTACTGACAATGTAATGAGTAGTGACACAGCCACCATAATTATGATTATTGCTTCCTTTATTTGCAATATCATTTACTATGGACTACATTTAACTTGTGGATTTATTGCCAACAGATGCTACTACAAGCACTGCTGTAAAGCTATAAATAAAATCAAAGAAAATGCCCCAGGACAAACTGTGGCAGATAACGAACTTCAAACAAAAGGTGGAGTTAACACAGCTCTTGGGCTAAGTCTATTAGTTGTTGCAATGATAATTAACTTCCTACCACAATTTTTATTCATATCATAAGGAATTAGAGGTGCAATTATGAAGATTACAAAAGCTGTTATTCCGGCTGCAGGATTAGGAACAAGAGTTTTACCTGCTACAAAGTCAATGCCAAAGGAAATGTTCCCTATTGTTGACAAACCGGCTATTCAGTACATTGTTGAAGAAGCTGTAAAGGCTGGAATTACAGATATTCTTATTATTACAAACAGAGGAAAGGGTGTAATCGAGGACCATTTTGACCGTTCACCTGAACTTGAAGCTGCTCTTGATAAGTCTGGAAAGCAGGATTTTCTCGAAACAGTTAAGGCTATTTCAGGTCTTGCAAACATTACCTTTATCAGACAGATGGAAACAAAGGGCCTTGGACACGCTATTCTAAAGGCAAAGAACTTTGTTGGCAACGAGCCTTTTGCTGTGCTTTTTGGCGATGATGTTATCATTGGCGAGAGTCCTGCAATCGGCGAGCTAATTGACTCCTACGGAGAATACGGCAAAGGTGTTGTAGGCGTTAAGCTTGTACCAGAAACTGAAATTCACAAGTATGGTTCACTTAAAGTAGAGAAAATTCGTGACAGAATTTATAAATGTACAGATATGGTTGAAAAGCCACAAACTCCTGAGGAGGTACTATCCTGCTACTCAATTCTTGGAAGATGCGTTCTTCCACCAGAAATTTTTGATATTATTGAGAATACCAAACCAGGCAAGGGTGGAGAAATTCAGCTAACTGATGCAATGAGAGAAATTGCAATTACTGAAGGTATGACTGCTGTTGAATATACTGGTACAAGGTATGATATGGGTAATAAATTAGGTCTGTTACAGGCATCTATTGAGGTTGGAATCAACCATCCTGAGGTTGGCGAAGGACTAAAGGAATACTTAAAAGAATTTGTAAAAACACTTGACTAATAATAAATTTGGCTCCGATAAAACGGAGCCATTTTTTCATATATTAACTTCTATTGGTTTATGGTTTTCAAAATAATGGTAGGCTGTAAATCCAATTTCCTTTAGCATAAGAATTGCTTTATCAAGGTTATCTCCCAAAACCTCTTTTTTATGGGCATCACTACCAAGGGTTATAAGGTAGCCACCAAGCTCCTTATACCTTGCAAGAATATCCACACCTGGCATTGTTCTGCCCAAAGGCTTTGTAAGGGTTGATGTGTTGACCTCAAGTGCCTTATTATTTTTAATAAGTGTTTTTAAAATCTCGTCAATCACATCCATATAAGGAGAATAATCAAGGGCAATATCAGTTCTTTCATATATATATCTTGCAGGGTAATCAAAATGTGCCAAGCTATCAAAGCCGTTCCACCTTGCCACCTCAAGCTGTTCATTAAAATATTCCCTAAGGAGGGTATCAACATTATCCTTGTTATACTCAAGAAAGTAAAAATCCCTCCTACCCTTTACCTCGTGAGTTGAAGCAAGGATAAAATCATATTCAGCAAGATTAAGGGCAATTTCTGTCTTTTCTTTATTATGAGTTGGTTCTCCCAGCTCAATACCTGTAAGCACCTTTATTTTATCCTTGTAAATCTGTGCTATTCTTTTTGTTTCCTTAACAGAAGCAGGAATTGAGTCCTCTAAAACCACACCAAACTCATTGTTTTTGTCCCCAATTCCTGTGGCGTCACAATGGTCAGTTATTGTCATTACACTTATATTATTCTTAATACCTTGCTTTACCATTTCCTCTACTGAAACACTACCGTCAAAGGAAAAATCAGAATGGATATGGCTATCACATATTTTCATTATCATCACCACACAAATATTATCATAATTTACATAATAATGCAAGATTATACATTTACATCTCCTTTCACACTTTACATTTTACTATAAAAGTAGTATAATTATACTAAATACTATTATGGAGGTACATTATGAAGGCTGTAATTACTGTTGTAGGTAAAGACACAGTTGGTATTCTTGCAAAGGTATCCACTGTTTGCTCTGAATATGAGGCTAATGTTGTTGAGGTTTCTCAGAGTGTTTTACAGGATATGTTTGCAATGATTATGCTTGTTGAACTTAGAAAAAAGAACTTTGGTGATCTTTCATCAAGACTTGAAAAATTAGGTGATGAAAATAACCTTAAAATTCACTCTATGCACGAGGATATTTTTAACTCAATGCATAAGATTTAAGAGGTAATATAGATGCTTGAAACAAGAGATATACTTGAAACCATAAATATGATTGACAATGAAAACCTTGATGTAAGAACAATTACTATGGGTATTTCATTACTTGATTGTATGGACGATGATATTGATAAGGCTTGTCAGAAGGTTTATGACAAGGTTTGCTTTAGCGCAAAGGACTTGGTAAAAACAGGTCAGGACATTGAGGAAGAATATGGTATTCCTATTATAAACAAAAGAATTTCAGTTACACCTATTGGTATGGTAGCTGCTCCTTGCAAAAGTAAGGATATTACAAAGTTTGCAAAAGCCTTGGACAAAGCAGCTGACACATTGGGAGTAAACTTTATTGGTGGTTACTCTGCACTTGTTCAGAAGGGATTTGCATCTGGAGATATGGAGCTTATCCGTTCAATTCCAGAGGCTCTTGCCACAACAGAAAAGGTTTGTTCCTCTGTTAATATTGGCTCAACTAAGGCTGGCATAAATATGGATGCTGTTAAGCTAATGGGACAGGTTGTTAGAGACTCTGCAGAGCTTACAAAGGACAGAGAATGTATTGGTGCTGCAAAGCTTGTTGTGTTCTGTAATGCTCCAGAGGATAACCCATTTATGGCTGGTGCATTCCACGGTGTTGGCGAAGCTGACAAGGTAATCAATGTTGGTGTTTCTGGCCCAGGTGTTGTAAGAGCTGCCCTGACAAAATGTGGAGATAAGAACATTTCTGAACTTGCAGATGTTATTAAAAAGACTGCATTTAAAATCACAAGAATGGGACAGCTTGTTGCTCAGCAGGCAAGTAAAAGACTTGATGTACCATTCGGCATTGTTGACCTTTCTCTTGCCCCTACCCCAGCTGTTGGCGACTCTGTTGCTTATATTCTTGAGGAAATGGGTCTTGAGGGATGTGGATGCCACGGCACAACTGCAGCACTGGCTATGCTTAATGACGCAGTTAAAAAGGGTGGCGTTATGGCATCAAGCCGTGTTGGTGGACTTTCAGGCGCATTTATTCCTGTTTCTGAAGATGCAGGTATGATTGCTGCTGCTAAAAATGGCTACCTTGATATTACAAAGCTTGAATGTATGACAGCAGTATGCTCTGTTGGACTTGATATGATTATTGTGCCTGGTGATACTGAGGCTGATGTTATCAGTGCTATTATTGCTGATGAGGCTGCTATTGGTATGGTTAACTCAAAGACAACTGCTGTAAGACTTATTCCTGCAGTTGGTAAAAAAGCTGGTGAAATTCTTAACTTTGGTGGTTTACTTGGCTATGGACCTGTTATGGACCTTAGAAAGGGCTCACCATCTAAATTCATTAGCAGAGGTGGACAAATCCCTGCCCCACTTCAAGCACTAAAAAACTAAACACTATATAACAACAACCTCCCAATTAGGGAGGTTGTTCATATATATCTCAATATCCATAGCAAAGCATCGTATTATTCTATCCTTATACTTTATCTTAATGAAGTCACTTAAAAATAAAGCCAGCAGTTTACTCTCATCGGAAGGGGTCCAATTCCCCAAAAGTAAGAGCCTAACTGATGGCTATATACATAGTATATCCAGTAATTCATATTTTGTCAATACAAAATATAAAGATATATCCAATACCAAACAGTTCAGAGCGTAATCTTATTGAGATTTAGGTTTTTCTACAAACTACAACAACCTCCCAATTAGGGAGGTTGTTCAATTATATCTCACTATCCATAGTAAAGCATCTTATTATTTTATTATTAAACTTTATCTTAATAAAGACCCTTGTACAGGCAATTAAGAATATTATTGAAAAGCTAAAATCTTTCCTCAATAAGCTGTCAGGCAAGATGTCAGAAGTAAAGGCGCTGAAAGATAACATCAACGCACAAATCAAAATGGCTGAAATCTT
>JBGUUL010000046.1:0-1955 GCA_045133515.1 Ruminococcus sp. | reverse complement strand
GTGACAATAGAAATAAACGGCGTAAACTACACTGCCAAAGTCGAAGGCGGAAAAGCCACATTCAATGTTGAAAACTTGACTGCCGGAAACAAAACCATTGTTGCAACATATGCCGGTGATGACCACTATGAATTCAATTCCACAACTGTCCAATTTGAAGTATTCAAGAACGATGCTCCAATGTCCGTTTTAGCTGCAGTGAACGGTGCTGAAATAACAATCACAGTATCTGACTTGCCAACTGATGCAACAGGATATGTGATTATTAGCGTAAACGGCACTGAATATGGTATTAACATTACTAAAACCAATTCAGTAAAAGTTTCAGTTCCTGTCGCAGGCACATATGATGTTGTCGCAACCTACTTAGGTGATGACAAGTACCTGTCCAACTCCTCATCAACATCATTCAATGCAGAAAAATCATCCGCTGATATGTTTGTTGAAGTAAACAACACTGTTGCGGGAGAAGATGTGATCGTTAAAGTAACTCTTCCTGACGATGCAAAAGGTAACGTGACAGTTAAGATAGGAAATACCACCAAAGTGGTAAACGTGACCGGTGGAGAAAATACCATTGCAGTTCCTGACATAGGTGAAGGCACACACGATGTAGAGGTAATCTACAGCGGCGATAACCAATATTCCCCACAAACAGTAAATACTAAAGTGACAGTATTCAAGTCAATCATTGCAGAAAACCTTACAAGAGGTTGGAACAGTCCATATGACTATCAAGCAGAGTTCCTGGACAAAGATGGCCATGTGCTTGCCAATACTGATGTGCAATTTGTCATAGACGGAAAAACATACACCGTCAAAACAAATGATCAAGGTATTGCTTATTTAAATACTTCCAATTTGGCTATTGGCAAATATGATGTGACAATCATTAACCCTGTCACTGGTGAGACTGTAAACGCTACAACAAACATTGTAAAACGTCTGATTGAAAACAAAGACATCACAATGGACTTTGTTGATGGAACATACTATGTCGTAAGGGCTATTGGTGACGACGGCAAACCTGTAGGCAAGGACGAGTTTGTAGATATCTATGTGAACACAATCCACTACTCATGCAGAACAGATGAGAACGGTTATGCAAGACTTAAAATCAACTTAAACCCAAGAACCTATGAAATTACTGCGGAATACAAGTCTTACAAAGTCTCTAACAAGCTTGTTGTAAAACAAACTCTCAAACTGGTCAAAAAGACTGTGAAAGTTAAAAAAGGTAAGAAGTTAACACTTAAAGCAACCCTCAAATGGTCTAATGGTAAAGCGATAACTGGCAAAAAGATTGTCTTCAAATTCAAAGGCAAAAAATACTCTGCAAAAACCAATTCCAAAGGTCTTGCTAAAGTGACTATCAAGGCTAAAGTAACCAAAAAACTCAAGGCCGGTAAAAAATACAAATACTCTGCTACCTATATCTCTAACACAGTTAGAGGCAAAGTGAGTGTCACAAAATAGTTGGATTTAATTAATGTTGTTTCAAAACAACATTAAACTTTTCTTTTTTTTTTCATTGTTTAGTTAATTTTTTATATCATCTTAACCAAAACATATACTATAGGGAGTGTTGTGGTTAAAATGCAAGCATTGATGATTAACTGGATATATGTAATAATCTTGTTTATTTTAGGAGTAATCACCTATAGAAGAAAATCCCTTGATTTTTTCGGTTCAGCGATAATGGTGATTATGGGAATTGTTATCATTTTTTCCGCAGGGGCAAATTGGTTAGTGTTAATCATACTCTTTTTAGTAATGTCTCTTCTTGCAACCAAATACTCTAAAAAATATAAGATGTCCCTTGGAGAGTTTGAAGGAAGGAGAACCTCCAAAAACGTAATCTCAAATGGTGTTGTGGCATGTTTCATGGCTGCATTCGGAGGATATTACCTGCCGTTTGTCGGAGGGTTCATAGGAGCCATCGCAACAGCGACAGC
>JBGUUL010000045.1:0-49127 GCA_045133515.1 Ruminococcus sp. | reverse complement strand
GGAAAATGAATATATAAACCGATTTTCTTCATAATTAACCTCAAATATATTGACTAAACTTCATAATAATAGTAAAATATAAATTTGGAAATAAGTCAAGCATTTTATGGAGGAATTATGAGCGATATAGTAAATGAAATTAACAAAAGGCGAACTTTTGCCATTATATCTCACCCTGACGCAGGTAAAACCACACTTACTGAAAAGCTACTTCTATACGGAGGTGCAATTAACCTTGCTGGTTCTGTTAAGGGCAAAAAGACAGCAAAACACGCAGTTTCCGACTGGATGGAAATTGAAAAGCAGAGAGGTATCTCTGTAACTTCCTCTGTAATGCAGTTTAAATATAAAGGGTATTGCATCAATATTCTTGATACACCAGGACATCAGGACTTCTCCGAGGATACCTACAGAACACTTATGTCTGCTGACTGTGCAGTAATGGTTATTGACGGAAGTAAGGGTGTTGAAAATCAAACAATAAAGCTATTTAAGGTTTGTGTTATGCGACATATCCCTATTATCACATTTATTAACAAAATGGATAGGGACTCCAAAAGTCCATATGACCTGCTTGAAGATATTGAGAATGTTCTTGGTATTAACACCTGTCCTATAAATTGGCCTATTGGCTCAGGTAAGGAGTTTAAGGGTGTTTATGACCGAAACAGCAAAAAGGTTCTTGCCTTTACTGCTAACAACGGTCAGAAAGAGGTTCTAAAGGAAGAATTTTCCATTGATGACCCAGAGCTTGACTCACACCTTGCTTATGGTCAGAAGGAAATACTCCTTGATGATGTGGAGCTTCTTGATGGTGCAGGAGATGAATTTGACCTTGAGGCAGTTAGAAAGGGTGAGCTTACACCGGTTTTCTTTGGTTCTGCTCTCACAAACTTTGGTGTTGAGCCTTTCCTTGAAGAATTTTTAAAGCTTACAACACCACCACTTCCAAGAGAATCTGATGACGGAATCATTGACCCAACAACAGATGACTTCTCAGCTTTTGTATTTAAAATTCAAGCTAATATGAATAAAAATCACAGGGATAGAATTGCCTTTATGAGAATTTGCTCAGGTAAGTTTGATAAGAATATGGAAGTTTATCATATGCAGGGGCAGAAGAAAATCAAGCTGTCACAGCCACAGCAAATTATGGCACAGGAAAGAGAGATTGTTGAGGAAGCATATGCCGGTGACATTATCGGTGTATTTGACCCAGGTATTTTCTCTATCGGTGACACAGTTTGTACACCTTCACACAAGTTCTCTTACAAAGGTATTCCAACCTTTGCTCCTGAACATTTCTGCTTAGTTCGTCAAAAGGACACAATGAAAAGAAAGCAGTTTATTAAGGGTACAAATCAGATTGCACAGGAAGGTGCTATCCAGATATTCCAAGAGCTTGAGGCAGGTATGGAAGAGGTAATTGTTGGTGTTGTTGGTGTACTACAGTTTGATGTACTTAAGCATAGACTCAACAATGAATATAATGTTGAAATTATTATGGAAAATCTCCCTTACCAATTCATTAGGTGGATTAAAAATGATTCAGAGGTTGATATTAAGGCTCTGGACCTTGCCTCTGACACAAAGAGAATTCAAGACCTTAGAGGCAACCATCTACTACTCTTTACATCATATTGGAGCATTGACTGGGCCCTTGAACACAATAAAGGCCTTGAGTTACAGGAATTTGGTAATGTATAATTAGTTGGACTTGCAAAATATAGAACACCTCCGAATAAAATGTAGTAACATTATTCGGAGGTGTTTTTTTGTTAGAATTTTTAAGCTTTTTAGGACAGAATATTTTTACATTTATTCTCCATATTTGTGGTAACGGTTCATTTCCAAAGCCACTAAAAGAGGAGGAAGAAAAGGAATATTTGATTAAGGCAAAAGCGGGGGATATAAAGGCAAGGAACAAACTTGTAGAGCATAATTTAAGGCTTGTTGCACATATTATTAAGAAATATTACGGTGTAAGTGGGGATCAAGATGACCTTGTTTCAATAGGCACAATTGGTCTGATAAAGGCAATAAACACCTATGATTTGAACAAAAATATTAAGCTTAGCAGTTATGCATCCCGTTGTATTGAAAATGAAATTCTAATGTATTTTCGTAATCAAAAGAAAACATCACAAAATGTATCCTTAGAAGATGCAGTTGATACCGACAAGGACGGCAACGCATTAAGGTTAATGGACTTACTTTCAGTTGAGGAAAATTTTGATGATGTACTTGATAAAAAAATGAATTTGCAAAAAATACATAAATATATAAATGATGCCCTGAGTAATAGGGAAAAGGAGATAATTTTTCTTAGATACGGTCTTGACGGAAAAAAACCACTTCCACAAAGGGAAGTGGCAGATATGATGAATATTTCCCGTTCCTATGTTTCAAGAATTGAGAAAAAAGCTTTGGAAAAACTTAGAAATAAATATGAGAATTTATAGCAACAGGAGTAGTTTTTCTACTCCTGTTTTACCATATAAAATTGATAATAAGGCAAAAAAGCAAACCTGTTACCGTAGGAAGAATTATAGAAAATAAAGTCCACCAAATGCTTTTTGTTTCCTTATAAATTGTAATACAGGTTGTTGAGCAAGGAAAGTGCATCAGCACTATTATTATCATACAAAATGCAGTTTTAATTGTCCAACCATTTTGTATCAGCAAATTACCAAGCTCATTTATGCTACTGTAATCCACCATAACGCTACTACCACTATATGCCATTAAAATTATAGGAAAGACTATTTCATTTGCAGGAAAACCAAGTAGCAGTCCAATCAAAATTTCACCGTCAAGGCCAAATATTTCCCCAACAGGATTCAGAAAAGTAACAATATGATTGAGAATTGTACTATCTCCAATAGTAATATTTGCGCAAACCCATATCAAAGCACCAGCAGGAAGTGCCACTGACAATGCTCTTAAAAGCACAAAGACAGCTCTATTTTTTATAGACTCATAAATCGTTTGTAAAATTGGTGGTTTTTTAAATTTGGGCATTTCCATTACATAGCTTTTTTCTCTGTCCTTTTTTAGAACAGTTTTTGAAAGAAGATATGAAATCCCCATAGAAACCATAATACTTAGCACTATAAACCCTGTTAATATTAAGGCAGAAACCATTGACTTAAACACCGTATCAAATAACGAGGTCATAAAAATAGTGATAAGTGCAATTAGTGTTGGAAAGCGTCCGTTACAGGGAATAAAATTGTTGGTAACAATAGCATTAAGTCTTTGACTTTTATCATTTATAATTCTGCAACCTGTAACGCCACAGGCATTACACCCAAAACCCATACACATTGTCAGAGCCTGTTTTCCGCTACAATTAGCTTTGCTAAAGATATTATCAAGATTAAAGGCTACCCTTGGCAGATACCCAAAATTTTCAAGCAGGGCAAAAATAGGGAAGAAGATAGCCATAGGTGGTAGCATTACAGAAACTACCCAGGTAACTGTTCGGTACATTCCGTCACATAAAAGGGACACAAGCCATTGTGGTAGTTCTATATTTGTAAAAAAATCCCGTATAACAACTCCAAATTCGCCAAAAATATAACTCAAAAATTCACTGGGATAATTTGCGCCAATTATTGTAATGTAAAGTACACAGGCAAGTAACAAAATCATAACAGGAATTCCTGTAGCCTTAGATGTAAAAAAACGGTCAAGCCTTGCCTGTTTTGAACAAGAGCAATTATCAGTAATAAGCTTTGTTAATTTTTCTTCATCAATTTTTTTAGGACTTAATGGTGCTACAGAATCAATGTTAAGTAGTATTGCATCACTAACTGTTTTTTCGCAGATTTTTTCTGTAGCCTCAGTTGTAATTATAGGTAGGGAAAACACATCCTTAATGCTGTCTAAATCCACTTTAACGCCGGATTTAGTTGCGCTTTTATACTGATTAAGGCAGAGAATAACATTCCCTGTAATATTAAGTGTTTCCTTAATAAGATTTATACTCTTGCATATGCAGTTTACGTCAACCACAATCATCACAAGAGCATTCTTATGACTAAGTAAATAATTTTTGCTATACAGCTCCTCTGCTGTTGCAGAGGACAGGGTATAAATTCCAGGTAAGTCAACAACATCAACTGTTTTATCAGCTAAAAGCTTACCTTCTGCACAATCAACTGTTTTACCTGTCCAATTTCCTATATGCTGATTTTCACCTGTTATTTTGTTGAAAATTGAGCTTTTTCCAACATTGGGATTTCCTAAGAGTATGACCTGTCTATTCATTTTTTACCATAACAGATTTTGCTGTTTCATTTCTTATGGCAAAAACTCCATAATAGGTTTTATATGCACAAATACTCTTTGCAATACTTCTATATAGAGGAGTAATTACTGCTCCTAAATAGATACCATAATTTTTAAGCTGTTGAGAACTTTCTAATATATCAGTAACAATATAGTTTTTGTTCAGCTCTGCTTTATCAAGCTTAATTTTCTTTAACATGCTATCACCTTTAAACCATAGTCATTATAAAATATGCGTTTAAAAATGAAGTGTTAAAAAAACTGACCTGAAAATCAGGTCAGAAAATAGAATAGGGGAGTTAGAACATTTTTCCTCTATATGGTTTTGAAGGCATCATATTAAAATCATAATCTTTCAGTTCATCCATAGTGATATTTGTGTGGCATCCTTCGTGTATCATAAGGTTTGAATCTTCACCAAGCTGAACCACCACAACAGGAGTATTTGTACCGTAGGCATAACCACATTCCCAAGCTGTGCCACTATCACTATAGCCACCATAATAGAGCATAACCACAACATCTGCCCAGTCTATAAACCTTTTGTCATTCATAAAAGTTTCCTTTGACCACCAGCTTTGCTGTGTGTTTTCGTCAGTTCTGACTTCATTAAGGCGAGGGCTAAAGACATCAAACCCTCTGTTCATTAAAATTTCTTCTGCTTTCTTAACATTTTCAAGTTCCAATTCGTTGAAAAAAGGACTTGCAAGATATATTTTCATTTTAATCATTTCCTTTTTTAGGTTTAATTTTTGCCAGAGGACTGCTGTTTGCTGCTTTTTCAAGCTGTTTGTCGGATATATGGGTATAAATTTGAGTTGTACCAAGGTTTTCGTGGCCTAAAACATCCTTAAGCACCCTAATATCCACATTTCCGTGTTGATACATAAGGGTTGCAGCTGTGTGTCTTAGCTTATGACAGCTATAGCCTTGACTGTCAAGTCCGATTTTTTCAAGATACTTATACACCATAGCTTGTACAGTTTTAGGACTTATTCTTTGAAGTCGGGAAGAGAGGAAAAGAGCTTTTTTATCCTTAACATTATCCGTAGGTCTTACAGCAAGATATGCTTTTATGGCTGAAATACAAGCATCATTAAGATACACAACTCTTTCTTTGCTACCCTTACCGATAACCCTCATTGTATTATCATTTCTAATATCTGTAACATTTAATCCCACAAGCTCTGAAAGACGCAATCCACAATTTAGGAATATGGTAAGTATTGCATAATCTCGTTCCTTATATTTGCCCTCAACAGCATTTAAAAGCTCAATAGACTGCTCCAAAGTGAGATATTTTGGCAGTGACTTTTCTAACATTGGCATATCAAGCTCTTTAATAGGGTCAATATCAAGAAGATGAGATTTAAGAGTAAGATATTCAAAAAACTTCCTTAAAGTTGACATCTTTCTGAATCTTCCATTAGCCTTAATACGGCGTTCATCCATAAGATAATTATTGAACTCCAAAATTTCCATAGTAGTAATGGACTTTATAAAATCCAAATCAATATCTTTAATGGAAATCTTGTTGAAGTCATCTTCTTTAGCAATGCCACGATTACACTTCATAAATCTGAAAAACATTCTAAGGTCTAAATATTTTTCAGATACGGTCTTATCAGATTTATTCAGTTGTTTTTCTCGAAGTAGGTAGTCCTTTAAAATCTCAGGAGCTTCATCTACAAAATTAACTGCCATAAATTCACCTAAATTCTAATAATGTGGGGGTATGTTGAAAAATATAGATAATTATACAAAATGAATATTTTGTATAATTAAGGGTAGGAGTAAAACGCTATCTAATAGGAATAACACTTCCAATATCTAAAAGCCTTTTATTTGAAAGACTCATTAGACTAACATTATGATTTAATGAGAAGGCTTTTATATTCTCATAGTCAGAATGATTTTTTATATTACCAGTAAAAGCCAATGTGTGTTTATTGATTTTAAAACTGCATCCACCGATAAATCCATAATCAGTTCCAGGTAATTCAATTTCACCTGGTTTTATTAGCAATACATCAAAATCTTTTCTTGTGGCTTTCCAAATAGATTTATCAGAAGTAATAATTGCATCATTTGAAACTACACAGGTTGAGCATTTTGTGTAGCCTTGATTAACATTAAAAACTTTATTATCAGAAATTTCTTTTTTTATAGAATTATCAATAGTATTACTGTTACAGATTATTTTGTCATCTATTGATACACAGTTCAAAAGTACATTGTCAGGATATTTCCTTTCAATGCACTTTTCTGGCAAAATAATATTTTTAAAATATGGTTTTAATTTTTCTTGTAGGGTTGTACATTCTTTTAGTACAAATACAGTATCCCTATTGTAATGGAAAATCTGCATATCTGAATGATATTTTTCAAACTGCAACAAATGTTCGATTTTACTTGAGGGAATTATATCAATTCCTAAAGATTTAACATTATTTACTAATTCATCAGAAATAGTTGACATAACAACTACTTTTACATCTCTGTCAGGAAGATTTGGTAAAAAATTATTCCTCATTTAGCATAGCCTCATAAGCCTCATGAATATTCCTAACACCAAACAACCTTGCCTTATTGGACTCAACGTTTTTCATATTATGGTAAGGAAGAATTATCTTTGTAAAGCCCATCCTTGTTGCTTCGTTTACTCTTGACTGTACATTAGCAACAGAACGAATTTCTCCACCTAAACCAATCTCTCCAAAAGCAAGGGCATTTGGTGACAAAGGAACATCCTTCAAACTGCTTATAAGTGACATAGCAACAGATAAGTCAACTGCTGGTTCATCAAGTCTTAGTCCACCAACTACATTGACATAAATATCACTATTGGAAAAATAGAATCCTGCTCGTTTTTCAAGAACTGCAACAATTAAGGCAAGTCGATTGTATTCATATCCTGTTGACATTCTTCGAGGATTACCATAACCAGAGGTTGTTACAAGTGCCTGAATTTCAGCAAGAATTGGTCTTGTACCCTCAATAGTACAAGCAACACAGGAACCTGAAACATCCACAGGTCGTCCGGAAAGTAGCATTAGTGAAGGGTTTTCAACCTCAGAAAGTCCCTTATCAGTCATTTGGAAAACGCCAATTTCATTAGTTGAACCATATCTGTTCTTTACAGCTCTTAAAATACGATAAGACATCTGCTTGTCACCCTCAAAATACAGAACTGCATCCACAATATGTTCAAGAACCTTTGGTCCTGCAATAGAACCCTCTTTATTAACGTGACCAACAACAATAATAGGAATATCCATACCTTTTGCAGTATGCATTAACAGATTTGTACATTCTCTAACTTGAGTAATAGAACCTGGTGACGAGCTAATACAAGTCAAATTCATAGTTTGTATTGAGTCAATCATAACAAGGTCAGGCTTTTCGGACTTAATTTGTTCAACAACAATCTCAATATCCGTTTCTGTCATTACATAAATATTTTCGTTGTTAACATTTAGCCTCATAGCCCTGAGCTTTAGCTGTCTTTTTGATTCTTCACCTGATACATAAAGAATTTTTAAAGTTTTACCAAGCTGTTCGCAAATCTGAAGTAATATTGTTGACTTACCAATACCGGGGTCACCACCAAGAAGTACAAGACTTCCCTTAACAATACCTCCACCAAGAACACGGTCAAGCTCCATTGAACCTGTGTGGTATCTTTCCTCGTCATTTGTATCAATTGTGTTGATAGTAACAGGTGATACATAGGAAGTAATACGCCTTGTTTTCTGTATAGAAGATGCACTTTTATCCACAACTTCTTCATTCATCGTATTCCATTCACTACAGGATGGGCATTTTCCGTACCATTTTGGTGATTCGTAGCCACATTCTGAACAGATAAAAACACTTTTTATTTTTGCCATAATAATTATCCTTAGAATTCTGTATTTATAAACCCTCTGAATATACAATAGGAAAATTTCTTTTGATATTCTATATCACAGAGGGATAAAACTTCCTCCTCATTAGAAAGAAAACCACATTCAACAATAACGGCAGGAATATCAGCATTATCAAGAAGAAAAATACTGCCTGTAGTTGGTTTGCTAATGCGTTGGTTATCCGGTTGCAAAGTACCTACAACTGATGCTGTGATGCTGTCGGCAAGAGTTTTGGCAGTTGGGGCTTTGGTAGAATAAAAAACCTGTGAACCTTTACAGGATGTTGCAGGAAACATATTTTGATGTATGCTGATTGCAACATTATGTATATCTGAATTGTAAATTTCCAGTCGTTTTCGCATATCAGACTTTTTCCTTTTTGAAATTGTATCAAGGCTTTTGTCTGATAAATCCCTGTCATCTGTTCTTGTCATTATAGTGTGAAAGCCATTAAGATTCAAAATATCCTTTAGCTTTAGGGTAATTTGTAAATTTAAATCAGCCTCAACTATGCCATTTGAGTTGACAGCTCCACCATCTTCCCCACCGTGACCTGCATCTAAAACTACAACAATATCATCATTTTGAATATTAAACACTACTTGAGTATCTGTTGGTTTAGTTATAAAAAAAGTATTGTTTATAATTACTAGTATTAAAATAATAATAATTACCATAATTTTCTTGTTCATATAACCCTCTCCTACCCTACTATATGCAGGAAAGTCTAAGGTAATTATTATACAAAATATTATTAGTTAATAATATCTCCGTCATTGAAGACATCGCCACATTCTGGGCAGAACTTTGGTGGGTTGTGTGGGTCTTCTGGTTCCCAACCACACTTGTCACACTTAAATATTGGTGCTCCAGCTGGTTTTGGAGAGCCACACTCTGGGCAGAACTTGCCTTTATTTACAGCGCCACACTTACAAGTCCAGCCATCCTGCTGTGGCATTGGTGAGCCACATTCTATACAGAATTTACCTGTATTTGTTGCACCACAAGAACACTTCCAACCGTTCTGTGCAGGAGCAGAAGGCTGTTGCTGTACAGGCTGTTGAACAGGTTGCTGTTGCATTTGCATCTGCTGTTGTTGCATACCCATTTGATAGAGATTCTGGGCATTCATACCACCAGCTTGACCTGCCATATTCATACCCATAAAGCCCATCATTGCACCGTTTTCATTGGCAGCAGCAGTTCTCATTGCATCTGCAGTAGCACCAACCATACGAGATGCACCGACCATTGGATTAACAGTCATAGCATTTTCTTCCCATTCAGTAATCTTCTTTCGCTGATCCTCTGGAACAGAAACAGAATTAAAGCTGATTGAGAACATCTCAATACCACGCTTTTCCTTCCATTCAACTGCAAGTTCCTCCTGTAATGCCTTTGCAACTTCTTTAGTATGGCCAGGAAGCTCATAATACATAATCTTCTGAGCAGATACCTTTGCAAGTGCAGGTTGCAATGCACCCATAACATCAGCCTTTAGAGTTGGGTCAATTTCACTTCTTTCGTATCTATCTGCAACATTACCTGCAAGACTTGTATAGAAAAGAAGTGGGTCAGTAATCTTGTATGAATACATACCGTTACATCTTAGGTCAACAGAAAGCTTAAAGCCTAAAGCCTCATCAACTATAACTCTAAAAGGAATTGGTGTTGGTGTGCCAAACTTGTTATTTGGAATTTCCTTAGTGTTGAAGTAATAAACTCTCTGATCCTTTCCAGTGTCACCACCATATGTAAAACGCTTACCAATAGTTTTAAAGGTGTCAAGAATTGACTTGCCAAGACTACCTGTAAAAAGGCTTGGTTCTGTAGATGAATCATAAGTGAATTCACCTGGTTCTGCACAAAACTCAACAACTTTACCTTGCTCAACAATAATCATACATTGTCCGTCAGCAACAGCGATACCTGAACCGTTGGAAATGATATTATCGCTACCCTTAGTATTTGATGAACGACCTGAAACCTGCTTTTGACCTTTAACCATAAGAGTGTTCTGGTCAATAGATTCACAGTAGAAAAATTCTTTCCATTGGTCAGCTAAAGTACCACCTAAAGCGCCTAATCCAGCTTTAATTAGTCCCATTTAAAAAACTCCTTTGTAAATAGATTTTTATACTATATTTATATGATTCATTATACTATACATTTACACTAAAATTCAAGAGAAAATAAAAAAATTATTTCAATTTTGTACTAAAAAAGCAGACACCAAAATGATGTCTGCTAATTGTTTATTGATAGATAATAATTAAAGTTTAAAATTAAGCGCCTTTTACATTGATAACAATATATCCAATTTCTTCATTTATATCAAATGAAGGCATACTCATTTTTACAGAAGCTTTTGTTTTACCTTCTGCCAAGCCTTTAATCTTAAGGTCAGATGTTACTGTTGCAATTGTTTTATCAACAGGATTGATTTTAATCATTGAAGTTAACATACTGCCAATAATATTATTTAAATCCTCAGCATTGCCTAATTCAGCCTTTAATTCTTTTTCAAGAGTTTCCATAAAGCTATTTGAGGTTTCCCCTACCTTAACATTAACTGTAGCGATAGGTTCATACTTTCCGGCAGTTACCATTGACTTTGGAGAATAATACTTACCATATTTTGTTATAATATAGTATTTGTAAGTATATCCTTCTTTAGCTGAGGTATCAAGATACTCACTATTACTTGGTGATACAGATTTAATTTTTGTATATCTGCCATTGTTTACAGAACGATAGATGTCATATGAAGTAATACCATTTACTTTTTCATCCATCCAAGTTAGCTTAACACCATTAACTAATGGTGAACCCATAAGTAAATAAACAGGCTCAACAATCTTTTGTGCCTTTACTGCTGAATAAGCACTCTTATAATTGCCGTTAACAGCTCTTACTCTGTAGCATAGAGTTTTAAACTGTAAGTCATCATATGAGTCATCTACTAAATCATTGAACTTTGTAGAAGAAACAGTAGCAACCTTCTTGTAACCACCTGATAACTTGCGATAAACTTCATACTTCTTTGCGTTTGCAACCCTGCCCCAAGTTAACTGTACAACGCTGTCTTCGTTACTATTGATAAAGAACTTTGAAGTAAGCTTTGTAGGTGTTGTAAGTCTAACTATTTTCTTAGCCTGGGAAGTAGCTGTATTTTTTCCATTTACAGCCACAATTTTATAAGCATAAGTCTTACCTGCAGATACTTTTTTATCAGCAAATACTGATGACTTGCCACTTAAGTATTTAATAGTACTATAATTTTTAGCACCATATGATTTTCTCAACACCTTATATTTTTGAGCATTAGAAACACGCTTCCAACTGATTCTTATACCGGTAGTATAGTTTGTTAGTCCTGTAATTGTTGTTGCCTTTACAGTAGCAGCAGATACAGTTGTATCAAAAGCCACAGTCATTGTAAAGATAACGGAAATTGTCATTAAAATACTGATTAGTTTTTTCATATAAAAAACCTCCTTTAATAATAATACTAATTAACTTATTAAAAAGTTGCAAAATTTTGAAAAAATATAAAAATTTTCTAAATTTTTTATAGTATCATCAATCAGTCTATTATTTAGCTCTAAAATTATTCCTTAGGTAAGTCAAATTCTGAAAAATCAAAGGTTGCAAAATAATCACTTGGCTTTTCAGCCCTTCTAATTAGCTTATGTGTTCCATCTTCTTTATAAAGAACCTCTGCACTTCTCAGCTTACCGTTGTAGTTATAACCCATTGAGAATCCGTGTGCTCCTGCATCGTGAATATAAATAATATCACCCATATCAATTTTAGGTAACATTCTATCAATTGCGAACTTGTCATTATTTTCGCAAAGACCACCTGTTACATCATATTTATGGTCACACACTGCATTTTCCTTGCCAAGAACAGTAATGTGGTGATATGAGCCATACATTGCAGGACGCATAAGGTTAGCTGCACAAGCATCAAGTCCGATGTATTCCTTGTAAATATGCTTTTCGTGAATAGCTGTTGATACAAGTGCACCGTAAGGAGCAAGCATATATCTGCCAAGCTCTGTGTAAATTTCAACATCACCCATTCCCTCTGGAACAAGGATTTCTTCAAATTTCTTTCTTACACCTTCTCCAATTACAGCAATATCATTCTTGCTCTGTTCAGGTTTATAGTCAACACCAACACCACCAGAAAGGTTGATAAATTTAATATGTACACCTGTTTTTTTGTGTAGTCTAACTGCAAGATTAAACAAAATGCCTGCAAGCTCAGGATAATAATCATTTGAAACTGTATTGGAAGCTAAGAAAGCGTGGATACCAAATTCCTCAGCACCAGCCTCCTTGAGTTCTGTAAATGCCTTTGCCATTTGTTCCTCTGTCATACCGTACTTAGAGTCACCTGGTGTATCCATTACCTGAACCTTATCCTTGCTGTCACCAAGCTTGAATACGCCACCTGGATTATATCTGCAACAAATTGTTTTTGGAACGCCACAAACCTTTTTAATAAAATCAACATGAGTATAATCATCAAGGTTGATGTTAGCACCCATATCATATGCCAACTGCATATCCTCAGCAGGTGTTACATTGGAACTGAACATAATGTCACTACCTGTAATACCACAAGCCTTGCAAAGCTGAAGCTCTGTATATGAGGAGCAGTCCATACCACAGCCTTCTTCTTTAAGAATCTGCATAATATATGGGTTAGGAGTTGCCTTAACTGCAAAATATTCCTTAAAACCCTTATTCCAGCTAAAAGCCTTGTTAAGTGCTCTTGCATTCTCTCTGATACCCTTTTCATCGTAAATATGGAAAGGTGTTGGAATATCCTTAATGATATCCTTTGCCTGTTCAAGTGTAATAAATGGTTTCTTTTCCATTATTATTCCTCCTCTGAGTCCCTTAAATATTCTTCCACATATTCATTAACAACAGCGATAATTGACTCACTGCCATCTCCTGTTTGTGCTGAGAAAGGAAAAATCCTTGTACCCTCAAAGTCTGCAAGTATTTCTCCAATCATTTTTAAGTTCTTTTCCTGTTCTGATTTTTTCAGCTTGTCCATTTTTGTAAGGACTACAATATATGGCAAACCACTTTCATACAGGAAGTTAATCATACCAATATCATCCTGTGTTGGCTTATGCCTCATATCCAAAAGCTGTACAACAAGACAAAATGCCCTTTCTTGGTCAAAATAGCCTTCCATAAGCTCTGCCCAACGCTGTTTTTCAGCCTTGCTAACCTTTGCATAGCCATAACCTGGTAAGTCAACAAGATGAAAATTATCAACCTCAAAAAAGTTAATTGTGGCAGTTTTTCCAGGTTTTGAACTTGTCCTTGCAAGAGCCTTTCTACCACACAGCTTGTTAATAAGTGAGGATTTGCCAACATTACTTTTCCCTGCAAATATAACCTCTGGCATTTCTGACGGAGGTAACTGACTGCTTGTGCCACAAGCAAACTTGAATTCTGCTTTATTAAATGTCATAGCAACCTCCTACTGACTGATGGTATTCTCAATACCGTCATATTTTGGAACAGAACTTCTCTTATGTTTACAAAGTGTATTATCATAGTCGCAAATTGCAATTTTGAGAACTTCTGTAATTGTTTTGACAGGAATAAACTGAACATTTTCCTTAACAGAAATATCCACCTCATCCAAATCCTTAATATTATCAAAAGGAATTATAACAGTTTTTATTCCATTTTTATAGGCAGCCATACTCTTTTCCTTTAGTCCACCTATAGGCATTACTCTACCTCTTAGCGTGATTTCACCTGTCATAGCAACATCGTGTCTTACAGCCACTCCTGTTAATGCAGAAAAGATTGCTGTTGCCATTGTCACACCTGCTGACGGACCATCCTTTGGTACAGCACCCTCTGGTGCGTGAATATGTATGTCACATTCCTTGTAAAAATCTGAATTTATCTTATATTTATCAGAAATACATCTAATGCAAGTAATTGCTGTCTTAGCTGATTCCTGCATAACATCACCAAGAGAGCCTGTTAATGTAATATTACCCTTGCCCTTCATAACGGCAGTTTCAATAGGTAGTAGTGTTCCACCAACTGAAGTCCACGCAAGGCCATTAACAACACCAACTTCATCAGCCTTACTACTTGCATCATCGGAATAAATAACTGTTCCAAGGAATTCATTAAGATTCTTGTCTGTCACCTTAATAACCTCATCAGGATTATCCACAATTTTAACTGCTGACTTACGCATTACATCAGCAAGTTTTCTTTCCAGGTTACGAACACCAGCTTCCCTTGTATAGGAATCAATAATCTTATAAATAGCCTTATTGTTTATTTTAAAGTTATCCTTTGTAAGTCCCTTTTGTGCAAGCTGTTTTTTTACTAAATGTTTCTTTGCTATATTGAACTTTTCTTCTCTTGTATAAGAGGAAAGCTCAATAACATCCATTCTGTCCCTTAAAGGTGCAGGAATAAGGGATAAGTCGTTAGCTGTTGTAATAAACATAACCTTTGAAAGGTCAAATGGAACTTCAAGATAATGGTCAACAAACGTGCTGTTTTGCTCACTATCAAGAACCTCAAGTAATGCAGAAGTAGGGTCGCCTTTGTAGTCGTTGCCCAGCTTATCAACCTCATCGAGAATTATAAGTGGGTTACAAGAACCTGCTGTTTTAATTGCGTTTATAATTCTACCTGGCATAGAACCGATATAGGTTTTTCTATGACCACGAATTTCAGCCTCATCCTTAATACCACCAAGGGCAATTCTTGCACTTTTGCGATTTATTGCCTTGGCAATAGACTGAGCAATAGATGTTTTACCAACACCTGGAGGTCCCACAAGGCAAATTATCTGTGGATTTCCCTCTGGATTCAGTATTCTTACAGCAAGTTGTTCAATTACTCTATCCTTAACCTTTTCAAGGCCATAGTGATTTGAATCAAGAGTTTTTCTTGCTTTTGGTAAGTTTATTACATCTTTTGTATAGATATTCCAAGGCAAATCAAGGCAAGTATCAAGATAATTCCTAATAACTGATGCCTCTTGACTATTGTAGGACATTTTAGCAAGTCTTGAACATTCCTTTAGAAGTGGCTCTGACACTTCCTTTGGTAGTTTAAGTGCCTCAATTTCTACCTTATAAGCATCGGAGTCACTTGAAGGACTGTCATTTTCTCCAAGCTCCTCTTGAATAATTGCAAGTTGTTCTCTAAGGAAATATTCCTTTTGACTTTGTTCAATCCTCTGTCTTGCCTTGTCCATAATATCCGTTTCAATCTCAATAATATTGATTTCATCAGTAAGAGTTTGGATTAACAATTCCAATCTTTCCTCAACATCAAAGGTTTCAAGCAATGATTGTTTTGAGTAAAATTCAGTAATAAGATTGCTTGAAATATAATCGGCAAGGTCAGATGGGTCGTTACACATACTAACCTTGTAAATATAATCAGAGGAAAAATTTGGTGTATTGGCTATATATTTATCAAAAACCTGTTTAACACCTCGTACAAGTGCAGTTTCTCTAAGTGTATTCTTTGGAGGACACTTAGGAACTCTCTCTACAAGTGCAAACAAGCACTTTTTTTCTGAAGTTATTTCTTTAATTACTGCTCTTTCTTTACCCTGAATAGTAACACGAATAATATCCTCTTGTTGATTAACGATTTGTGTAATCTTACAAATTGTACCCACTTTGTAAATATCATCAAGATGTGGGTCATTAACTGTAGGATCATTTTGAGCAGTAATAAAAATTTCCTGATTATTCATCATAGCAGCATTAAGTGCTGCCTTGCTTTTTCTTCTGCCAACATCGAAATGTAAAATCATTTCAGGGAAAACTACAATTCCTCTAAGTGGCAAAACAGGAAGTTCAATTATATTTTCTCTATTTTCCATAATTATCCTTTATCTAAAAATAGCTGTACCCGAAAGTACAGCTATCCTAACAATTATTTAAGCTGTTTTATAAAGCATCTTCTGTCTTTTTTGCAGACTTTTACAGGGCTATTTTCTTGTTATTTCAGGCTCACCCTTACCGTTCACAGCATCCTCAGTAATAACAATTTTCTCAATAGTTTCATCAGATGGAGTAGTAAACATAAGGTCAGTAAGAACCTTTTCAAGAATACCACGGAGTCCTCTTGCTCCTGTATTCTCTTCCTTTGCAATTTTTGCTATTGCAAGGAGTGCCTCGTCTGTAAATTGTAAATCTACATCGTCAAGTAAGAACAGCTTTTTATACTGCTTAATGATAGAGTTCTTAGGTTCAGTAAGAATCCTAACAAGGGCAGATTCATCAAGTCCTGAAAGTGAAGTGATAACAGGGATTCGACCTACAAGCTCAGGAATAATACCGAATTTTACAAGGTCGTGAGCCACAACATCCTTCATCCAATCAGTGCTATCCAGCTCTTTCCTGCTCTGAACATTTGCACCAAAACCAAGGGATGAGGAATTTATACGCTTTTCAACTGTCTTTTCAAGACCATCAAATGCACCACCACAAATAAACAGAATATTCTTTGTATCAATTTGCAAAAATTCCTGCTGTGGGTGCTTTCTGCCACCCTGTGGTGGAACATTGGAAACAGTTCCTTCAATGATTTTAAGAAGTGCCTGCTGAACACCCTCACCACTTACATCACGAGTAATGGAAGGGTTTTCAGACTTACGGGCAATCTTGTCAATTTCATCAACATAAATAATGCCACGCTCTGCCTTTTCAATATCATAATCAGCAGCCTGAATAAGCTTTAGAAGAATATTTTCAACATCCTCACCAACATATCCGGCTTCTGTTAGAGTTGTGGCATCAGCTATTGCAAAAGGCACATCCAATGTCTTTGCAAGGGTTTGGGCAAGTAAAGTTTTACCAACACCAGTAGGACCTAAAAGGAGGACATTACTCTTTGCAAATTCAACATCATTATCATTGCTGAAAACCCTTTTATAATGATTATATACAGCAACGCTAAGTGTGATTTTTGCTCTGTCCTGACCAATTACATATTGGTCAAGTACATCCTTTATTTCCTGTGGTTTTAGTAATGTTGGCATTTCTTCAGATGACTTTTTATCCTTATCAGAATACATATCTAAGCCATCGTCAAGAATTGACATACATAAATCAACACACTGGTCACAAATATACGCACCGTTTCCTGATATTATTCGTCCAACCATACTCTGTGGCTTACCACAGAAAGAACAAACAACCTCTTTATTGTCCATAGGCATTAGCTTAACTTCCCCTTATCTTTTTGTGATAACCTTATCAATCAGGCCATACTCAAGAGCCTGCTGTGCTGTCATAAAGTTATCTCTTTCTGTATCCTGTGCAATAATTTCAACAGGCTGACCTGTATTTGCAGCAAGGATTTCATTCAGCTTTTTCTTAGTCTGAATAATATGTTGTGTATGGATAAGCATATCTGTTGCCTGTCCCTGAGCACCACCACTTGGCTGGTGAATCATAATGTCACTGTTTGGAAGGGAATATCTCTTACCCTTTGTACCAGCTGCCAAAAGGAAGGCACCCATAGATGCAGCCATACCCATACAGATAGTTGAAACATCACATTTAATGTAATTCATTGTGTCATAAATTGACATACCATCAGTTACAGAACCACCTGGACTATTGATATAAAGACTAATATCCTTGGTTGGGTCCTGTGCTTCAAGATAAAGAAGCTGTGCTACAATTACACTTGCAGATGCGCTGTTAACTTCCTCTGTAAGCATAATAATTCTGTCATTTAAAAGTCTTGAATAGATATCATAAGAGCGTTCGCCCCTATTTGTCTGTTCTACTACATAAGGCACTAAAGCCATTACAAATCAATCCTTTCAAAATAATCATTGGTTAAATGTATTTAAGCTATACAATTAATCCTCTTTTTTATCTTCAGAAGCCTTCTTTGTTTCTGCCTTTACATTATCCTGAACAAATTCCATTGCCTTCTGAGCCTTTAGGTCAGCAGTAAGTGATTCGTCAGTGATTGCCTTTTTAACCTCAGCAACATCCATCTTGTAAATTTCAGCAAGTCTGTTGTATTCAGCTTCAAGGTCCTCAGTAGAAATTTCAAATGCTTCCTTTTCTGCAATCTTTTCAAGAGCAAGTCTTAGCTTAACTCTCTTTACAGCATCTTCTCTATACATTTCCTTAACTGTTTCAGGAGTTGCACCCATATACTGCATATATGTGTTGAAGTCCATACCCTGGCTTCTTAATCTCATATCAAATTCCTGAATCATCTCGTTTACAGTATTGTCATACATCTGCTCAGGAATTTCGCCCTCTACTAAGTCGCAGAGCTTTGTAATAACCTGATCTTCAATATCCTTCTTCTGCTCATTTTCAAGACGCTTCTTAACAGTTTCCTTGATTTCTTCCTTGTACTCATCAAGAGTTTCCTTGTCACTTACATCCTTTACAAACTCATCATCAAGCTCTGGAAGTTCTTTTCTCTTAATTTCGTGAAGGTTAATCTTAAATTCAGCATCTGCACCCTTAAGCTCCTCTGCCTGATATTCCTCTGGGAACTTAACAGAAATTGTGAATTCTTCGCCTGTCTTATGACCGATAATCTGCTCCTCAAAGCCTGGGATAAAGTTACCGCTACCAATCTTAAGGTTGTAGTTTTCAGCCTTACCACCTTCAAATGGAACGCCGTCCTTCATACCCTCAAAGTCGATAACAACCATATCGCCGTCAATAACAGCCTCGTCCTCAATTGTTACCATTCTGCTGTTTCTATCACGAACAGACTCGATTTCTTCGTCAATAAGCTTCTTTGTAACTCTTGTTGACTTCTTCTTTACAGAAATACCCTTGTAGTCGTTAATGTCGATTACAGGATATGTAATAACTGTAGCCTTAAATGTAAAACCATCCTTAGATGCATCAATAGCCTCAAGTGAATCTACAGCGATAACCTCAAGGTCAGCTTCCTTTGCTGCTGCATCAAGAGCCTCTGGGTAACAATCCTGCATAGCATCCTCGTAGAATACGCCTTCGCCATACATCTTTTCAATCATTGCCTTTGGAGCTTTACCCTTTCTGAAGCCTGGAACATTGATGTTCTTTACCTGCTTTTTATATGCTTTGTTACAAGCCTTTGCAAAAACATCAGCTGCAACTGATACTTCTAATTCGTAAGTATTTTCCTTTGTTTTTGTAGATGAATTTAAACTCATTTTAATATTCCTCCTAATAAATCAATAGTAACTTAACTATTATATCACATAACTATGGAAATTTCCATAGTTTTTGTTAAATTTTTAACCAATCAATATTGGTGTAAATGCTACAGAATCAGCAGATACCAGCTTTAGCTTTATATCCTCATACTCTCCATTGTAAGAATATCTGATGATTTTCTGTCCGTGGAGATGTCCGTAGTAGCATTTTTTCACATTATATTCCTTGAGAATATCGAATATTTCCTGACAATATTGTGTACCGAATATTGGAGGATAGTGAAGAAAAACTATTTTTTCTCCATCCTCTGCACTATCAAGAGAAAGCCTAAGCCTACCTAATTCCCTATTGAGAATTTTTTCGTCTTCGGCACTATCAATTTCTAAATTCCAGCCACGAGTTCCACATACAGCAAACTCTCCAACCTTATAGGAATTATTGAAAAGAATTTTAATTTTATCAAAATTATTATCCTCAAGGTACTTATCAATCTTCTTTTTTGTACCCCACCAATAATCGTGGTTACCCTTAAGAAGAATTTTTGTACCGTTCAGCTTATTATTGATAAAATCAAAGTCAGCAAAACATTCTTCCATTTTCATAGCCCAGCTTATGTCCCCAGCAACAACCACTGTGTCCTCTGGTTTAACAATACTGTTCCAATTATTTAAAATTCTGTCTGTATAATTACCCCAGCCTTCAAACACATCCATTGGCTTATTTGTACCCAATGAGAGGTGCAAATCAGCTATGCAGAAAAGTGACATAGATTAAAGGCCTAATGTTGTCTTAACATATTCAGGCATTGAAGTAGCCTCTGTAACATTGTTAAAGCGTACTTCAAGGTTCTGAAGTTCAGAAATTGGTTTTGGAACAGGAGCATTTGTTATCTTGTGGAGCTGTTCAACCATTGCAAATTCATCATCAGAAATTGCCTCTGGTGCAACTGCCTCAAGAACAGAATGTGAGAACTTATATGGACTTGCAGTTGATGCAATAACAACTGGTGTTTTGTCCCCTGTCTTTTCAACATACTGATTATATACATTGATAGCAACTGATGTATGAGTGTCGCAAAGGTACTTTTCATCATCAAACATCTTTTTGATAGTTGCCTTGGTGTTGTCATCATCGCAGAAGCCACCAAAGAACTTTGATGTAATTTCTTCCTTAACCTCTGGTGTAACCTCATACTTACCCTCTGTTTTAAGCTGATTCATCCACTTTGCAACAAGAGTATCATCATTGTCAGAGAACTTATAAAGCAAACTTTCAAGGTTACTTGAAACAAGAATATCCATTGAAGGTGATGCAGTTGCATAGAACTGTCTGTTCTTGTCATACACACCTGTGTTAATAAAGTCAGTGAGAACATTGTTTTTGTTAGATGCACAAATAAACTTGTTAACAGGCATACCCATACAGAAAGCATAGTAAGCAGCAAGAATGTTGCCAAAGTTACCTGTAGGAACTACGATATTTATTTTATCGCCCATTTTGATTTTTTCTGAATTTACTAAATCGCAGTATGCAGAAATATAGTAAACAATCTGTGGTAGAAGTCTGCCCCAGTTAATGGAATTAGCAGAGCTAAAGAGCATATTATTTTCATTAAGAAGATTTACAATTTCTTCTGTTGTAAAAATTTTCTTAACACCTGTCTGTGCGTCATCAAAGTTACCCTTAATAGCACAAACATTTACATTGTTACCCTTTTGAGTGTTCATCTGACGCTTTTGCATTGGAGAAACACCGTCTTCAGGATAGAACACAATCATCTTTGTGTTGTCAACATCCTTAAAGCCTTCAAGCGCAGCCTTACCTGTATCACCGGAAGTAGCAACAAGGATAACTGCTGTTTTTCCGTCATAAGTCTTTTTAAGTGACTTTGTGAGGAAGTGAGGAAGAATCTGCAACGCCATATCCTTAAATGCGCAGGTTGGTCCGTGCCAAAGCTCCATAATGTTGATTTCATTGCCGTTGTAGTTTTTGGCTACGAGAGGAGCAGGACATTCTGAGCCAAACTTCTCTGCTGTGTATGCCTTGTCAACACAATAAGCAATTTCTTCTGCTGTGAAATCAGTTAGGAAATCAGAAAAAATAAGCTTTGCTCTTTCATTGTATGAAAGTGGTAATAAGGACTTGAATGTTTCTTCTGTGTAGGAAGGTAATTCCTGTGGTACAAAAAGTCCACCGTCCTTACTGATACCCTGAGCAATAGCCTGAGCAGCAGAAACTATTTCTTTTTTGTTTTCAGTACTGTTATATAACATAATCTATCTTCCTTTCAGTACATATTTCCAATTTTACATTTTACACTATATCTTTGTAAATGTCAAAGATTATAAGAAATTTCCTTAGAAACATTTGTAAAACACCAAAAATTGCTACATATTTGTAACTTTATTTTGAGAAATACGGAATAAAATCAATGTTTTATCACTCTTTAAGAAAATAATAGACAGAAAGCAGTTATACCAAAAGGCATAACTGCTTACTATTATAGATTGTCGTAAAAATTCTTGGCATTATGGATAAATATCTTATCCACAATAGATTTTGGGAATTTATTTTCTATAAGGGAATTATATAATTTAGCTAAATCACCTGATGTTGCTAAATCTGTAGGCATTTCTGCTCCGTCAAAGTCAGAACCAATTGCAAGAGTGTCCTCACCACCAAGTGATAAGAAGTGATATGCGTGTTTTAAAATATCCTTTATAGAGGCATCTCCGTTTTCTTTTAGAAAATATTTGTGGAAGTTAAGCCCTACAACACCTTTGTTGTCACGAATATAGCAAAACTGTTCGTCAGTTAAATTTCTTTTATTATTACAAACACTTCTGGAATTTGAATGAGTGGCAAGGATTTTCTTAGGGTTGCGAGATGCTATGTCATAAAACAGAGCATCGCTTGTATGGGAAGTATCAATAGCTATTCCCTCTTTTATGTACTCATCAATCACTTTCTTACCAAAGGTTGTTGCACCCTTTGGTTTTTCAGTCAAAGCACCGTCACCAATTAAGTTACTACCATTCCAAGTCAAGGTTGCAATCTTAACACCATATTTTTTAAGGTACTTAATATTTTCAATTTTATCTTCAAGTATTGAAGAATTTTCAACTGTAATTATAAAGGACTTATCTGCTGTTTTGTCGTTGACTTTAACATTTAGCCTTTCACTTTCAGAAATAAGCCTTTCACAGCTATTTATAAAGTAGTTAATAAGTGAACCGTCATACGCAAAATCATCAGGGGTCCACACAGCCATACATTGAAACCACTTTTTACTTTTATTAAAATCAGTAAATCTAAACTCATAGTCATCTGCGTTAAGTGGCTTATTTTCATTTACAGATTTAAAAAGAGTATCACAATGCAAATCAAAGACGCACATAATTTCCTCTCCTGTCAAAGGCATTTTTTATGTGGTTAATAGAGGTGATTTTCCTATCCTTATGGAACACCTCTATAATATCGAATCGAATTTCTTTATCTGTAGGATTACACTTTAGATAGTAGGAAGCAACCCTAATTATTTTCTTCCTCTTTTCATAGTTGACAGCAAGTGCAGGTCTGTACATTGGGGATTCCTGCCGAGTTTTCACCTCAACAAAAACTATTCTTGTGTTGGTTTCGGCAATAATGTCAATTTCTCCAAAATTAAGAGTATAATTCTTTTCAAGAATTTTATAACCCTTTTTCTTTAGGTATCTGCGACTTTTCCTCTCACCTTTATCACCTATGGTTCTTTTGTAATACTTCTTAGCCATTTTTCTGAATTTTCTTTAGAAAGCTTTTTCTGTGATATTCACAAGGTCCGTATTTAAGGATAGCCTCTCTATGCTGTTTTGTTCCATAGCCCTTATGCTTTGCAAAGCCATATTCAGGGTACTTTTTATCCTGCTCAATACAAAGTCTATCCCTTGTAACCTTGGCAAGGATAGATGCTGCAGCAATAGAAATTGAATTAGCATCACCCTTTACAACACATTCAGCTGGAATATTAAGAGGTGGAATTTTGTTTCCATCTATCATTGCATAGTCAGCAGGAACACTTAGTCCCTCAACTGCTCTTTTCATAGCAACCATAGTAGCTTGTAAAATATTCAGCTCCTCTATTTCTTCTACAGAGGCAAAGGCTATTGAATAAGCAACTGCCTGTTCCTTAATCACATCATAAAGAGCTTCTCTCTTTTTTTCTGATAGCTTTTTTGAGTCGTTTACTCCGTCAATGATTACACCCTTTGGCAGAATAACAGCAGCAGCACACACAGGGCCAGAGAGAGGACCTCGCCCTGCCTCATCAACACCACAAATATTATTATAGCCTTTGCTTATTGCCTCATTTTCATATTTTAACCAATCCATTGTCATACCTACTTATATTCTAAAACCAATATAATTTATTCCTCTGGAAGTTCAAAGGTATATTTACCCAGCTTTCCTCCTCGGTATTCATCAAGTAGCATAATTGATGCTCTCTCTGTGTCAATCTCTCCACCAGAAATTAACATACCACGCTTTCTGCCAATTAACTCAAGGAGTTCAAAGCTTTCTATTTCCTCAATAGGCTCGTTCTGCAATTTGAATCTCTCTGTAAAAAGTGGGTTCTTTTCGATTTTTAAAAAGTCAAGCAACCTCATGGCAAGAAGCTCTGTGTCCATAATCTGATCCTTGACAGCTCCTGTAAAGGCAAGTCTTTCGCCTACGATTTTATCATCAAACTTTGGCCATAACACACCAGGAGTATCCAAAACTTCAAAACCTTTATTTATAGTAAACCACTGATTACCTCTTGTAACACCTGGCTTATCAGCAGCTTTTGCTTTTGTATTACCGGCAATTTTGTTTATAAAAGAGGATTTGCCCACATTTGGAATACCAACAATCATAACTCTTATTGTTGGATTAACCATACCCTTACTTTTTAATCTGTCGATTTTTTCCTTTAATACCTCATTAACAGCAGGAACAAACTTGTTAAGTCCCTTTCCTTTTTTGCAGTCAACAGGTATTGCAGGAATATTTTTAGTCTTATAATAATTTATCCATTTTTGGGTTGACGCAGGATCAGCCATATCACATTTATTCATAAGAACAACCCTTGGTTTATTCTGAATAATGGAATCAAGGTCAGGATTTCTACTGCTGACAGGTATTCTTGCATCAATAATTTCAGCAACAGCATCCACTAACTTTAGAGATTCCTGAATCTTTCTTTTTGTTTTGGTCATATGACCTGGGAACCATTGTATATTTTGCATTTCACTCATTTTTATCACCTACAGAGGATTATTCATCCTCATCCTTATCCTTTTGATTATTAAGCTGTTTGTTCCTACCAAACATATAAAAGCAGACGAAAAACAGCACAAGCATTGCTATAATCATTCCACCTATTATATACTTGTAAAAATCCTGTGCTGAATCATCTAAGTTGCTGAAACCAGAACTATTCTCTCCATAATATTCATCAGCAATAATTTCTGTATCTGTTTTTTCTTCATCATTATCAATGTTCTTTGGCTTTGTTATCTTCTCAATTTCTGACTTTTCCTCTGATTTCTTTGAAGACTTTTTCTCTGATTTCTCTCTTTCAATCTCTTCTTTAAGATTATTAGAGGATTTTATACTTGTAGCTTTAAGAGAGCCTGATTCATTTATAGAAATGCTGGAATTATACACACTACCGATAGAAACAGATTTACAGTCATTATCAACTACATCGTTAACAAAAAGTTTTATTTCTGTAGAATCACTTGATAAAGCTTTAAACTTAAATGTCATTAACTTTGCTTTGCCTGAAAATCTGTAACCACTATGACATAAAATCAATGTTTCTATTTTGCCTATATTTTCATTCTTTTCAATTTCGATATTTTCATTTGCAGTCTGAACAGAGTTATACTCGAGGTCTTCAACATCATAAATAACTGTAATATCGGCTGCCGAAAGGCTTGTGTCACCCTCAGCTACTACATCAACCTCAAAACTCTTGTTGGAGTCGCAATTCTTTGTAATAAGATAATAGTTAACCTTTGAATCAGCTTTAGCTGTTTGAGTATTAAAGCCGAATATAATAGGCAGTAGCAAAACACAGAAAACCACACTAAAGATTTTTACTATTCTATTGTTATTACCAAAATATAAAATTAAATTATCCATAATAGAATTTTATAAAAAAATGGCAATAAAGTCAAGTAAAAATGGCAGATAGCCTTGCTATCCGCCAAATTTTTAAAGTTTAAAATTAAGATTTAAAATCATTTCCTGTCATCGTTTATATTGTACCTAAGTTTCCAATATATCTAAAGGATAAACACACTAAAAACACAATATTAAGCGCAAGGAACCATTTTCATATTTTTATCATACTTTTGGAATACTTCCTTATAGGTATTATATACAGATTTATAATCAGGCATATAATTCTTAATCTCAGGGTCACTAAATGGAATAATAAGGTAATCACTCCAAGTATTTGGGTCATAGTAGCAATACATCAAATTGTTTTCCAAATTATCAAAGGTGATTTTTGACTCGCCATCCTTAGTTGTTTTTGTAACAGTAAAGGTAGAAAGAATACTTGTAACCTTATTATAATTATCATCCTGATATTGAGCGCAAAGGAGATTACCTAAAGAGTAGAATACAAGTGTATCGTCAATATACTTTGCAGGTTCAATACAATGTGGGTGTGTTCCGATTACCAGGTCAACACCATTGTCTGCAAGAAATTGCGCCATATCCTCCTGATATGCTGATGGCTCAGGCATATATTCAACACCTGCGTGAAGGGCAACAATAAGGAAATCCACCTTATCCCTAACTGCATCAATATCCTTCTTAACAGTTTCCTTATAAGCCTGGTAATTCTCATCCTTTGCTGGGTCATTTATTTCTAAGTTTGTAGGCCATACATTGATAAGATAAGGCTGGTCATCTGGAACAGGGATACCATTGGTATCGTATGTATAATTAAGCATTGAATACTTAATATCATTACATTCCAGAATATTTACCTTGTCACGCTCTGCTTGACTTGAGAAAGTTCCTGTAAAGAAAACATCCTTTTGCTTATTCCAAAACTCTCTTGAAGTCATTATACCCTCAACGCCACCATCAAGGCTATGGTTAGTAGCAGAGGAAACAAGATTATACCCAAGGTCAACCATTGCTTGACCTGCCTCCTCAGGACTAATAAACAGAGGATAGTCGGAAACACCAAGTTTTGATGCTGCAAGCACAGTTTCCTGGTTGTAGTAATTTACATCACACTTATCAGTAAATTGCTTTAACTTATTTACAATAGGGGCAAAATCATATCCACTACCACCTGCAAGTGATTGGGCATAATTATAGTTTGTACTATAGATAATATAGTCACCTGCTATGGACATATTAAAGGATTTAACAGAATCCTGTGTCTGTACTTTAGCCTTTGTTTCTGTTGTAGCGTTACTAACCTCTTTTGTAGAAGTGGAAGAACCACAACTACTGGAACAGGATGCTACAATAATAACAACAATTAAAATCAGTATGCCCAAAATAACAAATGGAAATTTTGCATAATGACGCTTTCTGTTTCTTGTACGATTATGCTTCCTTACAGGTCTATTGTTCTCCATATAAGTTTACCTCCATTATTTTACAGTATAGTTATTATATCATAGAAATTCAAATATTTTCAATATAACATAATAAGCAAAAGGCAAGTTAAAACATCAAATAAGTTTAACTGCTGTTCCTGTTACAAGAATTTCCGCTGCGCCCTGCATAAGGGATGAACTTGCAAACCTAACATTAACAATGGCGTCGCCACCCATTGCCTCAGCCTGGGCAATCATTCTACTAATAGCAACCTCACGAGCTTCTGAAAGCATCCTTGTGTAAGAAACAAGCTCGCCACCAACCATACTCTTAAATCCCGCACCCATATCCTTAAAGGCATTTTTGCTCTGAACAGTACTACCTGACACTAAACCAAGTGTATGGTACTGCTTACCTGAAATATTTTCTGTATTAACAACAATCATTTCTAAAACCTCCTTAAATGATAATTACATTATATATTAAACTCCCTATAAAATCAACATTTATTACCATAGTTATTCACACAACATATGTGAATAAGAGTTAGTTTTACCTAACTAAAACAGTTAGTATATGCTAACAGCTTTAAACATTCTTATTATGAAAAACTTTAACTACATTTCTTTACAGTATTTTGGCAAAAGAAAATCGCCCTATATAACTATCAGCTATATAGGGCGATTATACTCTAAACTCATTTTACTATATCATATTTCCAATCGTTTATACCACCAAACTCAACAACATTTGTATAGCCAAGTTCTGTCAAAGCTTCGGCAGCAACCTTGCTACGGTTACCACTTCTACAATACACAAGAATAAGCTGTTCCTTATCCTTAAGTATTTCTTTTGATTCATCTGAAATAGAGTAATGTGGAATTAGTATTGCATTTGGAATATGCCCTTGGGAATACTCCTCCTGTGTACGAACATCAAGAATAATATAATCCTTCTCACTATCCATAATACTTTTTGCTTCTTCAGCAGTTACTTGTTTGTAAGACATCTCCCCCACTCCTTTATCTATATTTTTGTCACTACAACCTGAAAGCATCAATAAAACGCACACCAAAACCGAAATAAATAAAGTAGAATATTTCAATGTTATTCCTCCTAAATATAATTCCCGTAAAGTCAGCAATTATCATCTGTTTTATTATCAAGATTTTACTTTTTGATAACATAACCTAAAAGCTAATACACTTATTATAACTATGTATAAGCAGAAATTCAATTCATTTATGTAAATTATTGATTTATTTAAAATATAGTGGTAATATTTATTTATCAGATATTAGAGGGTGACGCATTGAAGCTGATTGTTTGTCTTGATGACAAAAACGGTATGTTATTTAACAATAGACGCCAAAGCAGAGATGCTATAGTTATTAAGGATATTGAAGAAATGACTGCTGATAAAGATTTATATATAAGAGAATATTCTAAAATTCTTTTTCAGAATAATCACTACAAACTTATAAATTCAATAAGCGAAATTCCAAATAACAATGATTGCTACTATTTTAACGAAACAGAAAAGGTGTCAGATTACAAAAATATTATTGACACCATAATAATATATCGTTGGAACAGAGTTTATCCAAAGGGAACTGAGTTTGATATTCCTTTGAAAAGCTATTCCCTATTGGAAACTAAGGACTTCAAGGGTAATTCTCACGAAAAAATCACAAGGGAGATTTATGTACAATGAAAAATAAAATCACAGCTATTTTCGCCTCAATTCTTCTAATAACACTAACGCTAACAGGATGTGGAAGTTCTGTAAACGATATATTAGAAGAAATATCAGATGAGATTACCTACACCACAACTGTAGTTAAGTCCACAGAGGAAAACACTTCAGAAAGTTCAAGTGTTACAGAAACAACTGAAAAAGAAACTACAGTAACCCAGAAAACCACTACAGTTAAAGAAACTACACCAACAACCACAACAGTAGTAACAGAACAGGATAAAATCACTTTATCGGATATTCCAAAATATTCAGGTGAAGCTTATGTTGAAATAAACAACAATGTTCCAACTTTTAAAGATAGCGAACTCACTACAGAAAGCTATGAGAAATATGGTGATTTGGACTATTTAGGTAGATGTAGCACAGCAATAGCCTGTATTGGTCAAGATATTATGCCTGCCACAAAAAGAGGCGCTATTGGAATGGTAAAACCCACAGGTTGGCATACCGTAAAATATGAATGTATTTCTGGTAAATATCTTTATAACCGTTGTCACTTGATTGCTTATGAATTAACGGCAGAAAATGCAAACGAAAAGAATCTAATTACAGGTACAAGATATATGAATATTGAAGGTATGTTGCCCTTTGAAAATATGGTTACAGACTATGTAAAAGAAACAGGTAATCATGTTATGTATAGAGTAACACCTGTTTTCAAAGGTGATAATCTTGTAGCCTCCGGTGTTCATATGGAGGGAAAATCTGTTGAAGATAACGGTGATGATATTAGTTTTAATATCTATTGTTACAATGTGCAACCACAAATAAAAATTGATTATTCTACAGGTGACAGTAAGGATGAATGTAAAGATGCCAATACATCTAAAAAGCAAAGCAATAAGAAATCAACTACATCAAAAGTAAGCAATACTAATCCTGCACAAAATAATTATTCATATAATAACGATACCTCTGCTACTTATATAATCAATGTTAACACAGGTAAGTTCCATTTATCAAGCTGTAAATACGTTTTAAAAATGAATGGGTCAAATAAAGTGGAGTCAAATAATAGGGATGAAATAATCGCCCAAGGATATACACCTTGTAAATACTGTTCACCATAATAAATATTAGGCATTTGGTTCTATAATCTATAAAGTTATATAGCAATCAAATATGCCAAATTCTCAAAAGCAATGGAACTTCCCCAGCAAAGGCAAAGAGTAGTTGTGGATGGTCTTGGTAAGATTGGAGAAATTAAAGAGAATAATACTGTTGAAAAATCAATTGAAAGTGGTATAATAAGAGAAAGAGAAGACAAAACACCAATAACAAAGATTACAGACAAATCTATTGATAAAGTATCTAATGCTAAAATCCAAGGTTATACTGATGAACAATTCAAGTTTATTCAGCAACAGCATAAGGAATTGTTGAAGTATGCTCGTGATAATAATGAAAACAAAGAGGTTGCTTTTGTATTCAATGGTGAGTTGAATAATCGTGTGGAGTTTAAAGGTACAGATAAAGAAATACAATTTGGTATAATGAGTGGTAAAAATTTGCTTGTTATGCACAATCATCCAAGAAACAGTGGATATTCACTTTATGATATAGTAGAATTTCTTGATAATGAATGTATAAAAACACTAACCGTTGTAAAAAATAATGGAAATATTGAAACACTAACAAAAGTATCGGAAATTAACAAAAAAGTATTACTTCTTGAATTACATAGAATGAAAAAGAAGTATGTAAAACTTGGATTGGATAGTGAATATAGTAAGATAATAGACATATTTTTAAGTAAGCATATGAAAGGTGGTTTAATAAGTTGGGAAAAATAAATATTGTTCTTGATGGTTCTAATAAGGATGCTGAAAAAAGACTTGAAGAAATAGTGAAACAAATAGAAAAGGATAATCAAAATAAGGACTAAACCACTCTCGCTTTTGAGGGTGGTATTTTTATACCCAAAAGTTAACACAGTACACAAGCACTCTTTTAGGGTGCTATTTTTATGCCCTGAATAAGGTTTAAAACTGTTCAGACTACCTTGATAGAGGTTATCTATCTGACTTTCAACCATAGGCGAAACGGAATATAAGACACGCAGAAAGGAAACTATATGAAGAACATACACACATTACTTGGTGAGATTGGCATTGAAATCCCCAAGGATAAAAGCAGACTTTAACAAAGCTGTTAACACAAAAGGAAAAACCTGAAATCGGCTTGATTACAGGCTTTTTATGGCGGAGTGGATGGGATTTGAACCCATGGGCTGTTGCCAGCACAATAGATTTCGAGTCTATGCCGTTATGACCACTTCGGTACCACTCCATATAGCTCCCTTTCGGGAGTTAATTCATTATGAAATTTTGGTGTAATGTTTTAGTTTTTTCTTATGGTAAATTTTATTTTTGAAAACAATAAAAATTACTATAAGTGCAACTAATAGGACAACTCCTATAATTATTATCCAGGTTGTTGTAGGAACAGTAGATAAATTAAAGCATCTAACATTTATCCACATTTGATTCATTCTTGCGTTTTCTTCATTATTAAAGAAAGTCATAACAGCGCATCTGTCAAGTACATCCTTAGTGGGATATTGTGAAAAAAGCTGTCGTCTGCTCTGATCCTCTAAGGCTGTAATAATATAATCTTCATCACTTTCATCACCCACAAAGAAAAATCCAAGAGGATACTCAATAGTATTCTCCTCATCATCCTCTGCCCCATAGCACCAATCTGCATATTCAAAAATTCTTCTATCATCTCCACCAGAGATACAGCTTGTATATCCAACATAATACATATTTCTGATTACATTATCCGGTCTTGAAATGTAATTTATAAAAGCTTCGCAGGCATCCTGCTTTTCCCTGTCACCGTTAATACCATCCTTAAGCATAACCCAAGCGTCACACCAAAGGTTTGAGCTTTCCTCCGGAACTGCGTACTCAAGGTAACAATCATCCTCTTCTGCCTGGTCAAGGGTATATACTCCATCGCCTGACCATTGGAAGGATGCCACAACCTTACCTGCTACCATATCGGACTTACCACTATCAGTTTCAAATGAATAAACATTATCCCTGATTTCCTGTAGCTTTTTCTCTGCCCTATCTATGGTTTCCTTGGAAGTATCATTCATAATTTCGGTTACTTTTTTATTATAATCACCTGAATTTATAACTTCTGGAGATGTTAGTTTTTCGGAATTAAGCAAACCGAGAATACCAAAATATGTGTCACGGACACTATCCTTAACGGTAATTTGTCTTGCAAATTTTGGATTTTCAAAAATCTTCCAAGTTGACGCTTCTTCATTTGTAACATATTCTGGATTATACACAAAGCCCATATTACCCCACATATAACCAGCAGAATAATCGCTCCACTTCTGATTATTTATAGTTGTATCATCCATCAACTTTTGGATATATGGTGAAACTCCGTTAATATAGTAATTTTCTTTATTATTCTTATCAAGAAAATTATCCGAAAGAGGCTGTAGCATATCCTCATCCATCATTTTCAAACACATATAATCAGAAGGACAAGCAAGGTCAAAGGTATCCCCAAGTGTCATTTGGTTATATAAATCCTCATTTGTGCCATAGGTGGAATATTCAATATTGATTTTCTTTCCGTATGTTTTTTCATACCACACCTTAAAATCATCAATAATTGGATTTTCACCAAAAATGTCACCACTTTCAAGGTCGATAACCTCGTCTTCTCCCCAATGACCTTCGTCAATATATTCCTCACAATTTGCAATTCTAATGGTAATTACATCTTCAGAACTTTCAGCAGAAACAGGAATAACTGAAATTATTATAGTCATTAAAACAAGTAGAACAACAGAAGTTAACTTTTTTATCATTTGCTGTTAACCTCCTTATTCTTTTTTCCTGAAATAAAATAATTACAGGTTACAATAATAATAACCACAAAAAAGATTATTGTGGACAGCGCCCAAAGTGCAGTTTTGATATTTGTCTGAGCACCTTTTGTTGCATTTACAACATAGGTACTTATAGTATCAAATGTAGCAGGTTTTGTATATGTTGAGATGAAGTAATCATCAAGAGAAAGCGTAATTGACAACATAAATCCTGACATAATGCCTGAACTTATCTGTGGGATTACAACCTTAAATAGAGCCTTTGCAGGAGATGCCCCTAAATCAAGGGCAGCTTCATAAAGATGATTATCCATTTGTGCAAGTTTTGGCATAACAGAAAGATAAACAAATGGTGCGCAAAGTGCTGTCTGACCTGCAACAAGAGGAATATAGGTTGACTTATCAATACCAAGCACTACAATTAGAAAAATACAAACTGAAAAACCTGTAACAACATCGGCATTAACAACAGGAATCTGATTTGCACTTTTTATAAGCTGTTTTGGAACTTTTTTAGAATAAAAAGAACCAATTGCACCTGCTGTACCAAGAATAACTGCAAGAGTTGCAACAACAATAGCAAGTACAAGTGTACCTATAATCATATCAGTAAGAGCTTCAGTTGTAAAGAGAGTTTTGTAATTTTCAAGAGAAAAGCCCCTAATAGCACCGATAGTTGTGGAGCTTGTAAAGCTATAGACTGCAAGAATGATAATTGGCAGATAAATTGCAAGAAGAATAATAGACATCCAACTTGCTGAAAAAATCTTTTTAATCATAGTGATGCACCTCTGCTTTCACTAACTCCGTTACCAAGCTTATTTGTAAAGAGAGTTACAACAAGAATAATGCCTAACAGTACTATAGAAATCATTGAACCGTTATTCCAATCATATGCATTAAAGTAACTACCAATAAGGCTACCCATAATGTAGGTGCTATTGTATAGCATATCGAGAACAACATAGTTTGTCATAACAGGCAAGAATACCATTGTAATGCCACTAATAACACCTGGCATTGACAGTGGTAATGTAACCTTTATAAATGTTGTCGCACTGTTTGCACCCAGGTCTTGAGAAGCCTCAATTAGCTTATTATCAATTTTTTCCAAGGTGTTATACAGTGGTAAAATCATAAATGGAAGAAAATCATAGGTCATACCAATTACTGTATTTAGGAAGGGATGAAAGGCAAGGTTACCCTCAATAGCTGTCAATACTTCCTTAAGCGCAGTAATTCTAAGAGTGAAGTTAATCCACATTGGTAGAATAAACAGCATTAGGATAATAGTCTTTCTTTTTATCTTACTGTTAGCAAGAATATATGCAACAGGATAAGCAATAACAAGGCACACAAGGGTTGTTACAACAGCTATAAACATACTGTAAAGCAGTGTACCTATTGTATTGGTATCAGTAAAAAAGTTTGTGAAATTTGTAATTGTAAATTCTCCTTGACCATTGGTAAACGCATAGTAAATAACCACCAAAAGAGGAGCAATTACAAAGAAAAGCAGAAATACAGCATATGGAATACACAGCTGTTTACGAGAAAATCTGAACATATCTATACTCCTTTGATGATTACTTTAATTCTAATTTGATTTTTTCCTTTGGAATAATAAGGCTGACATAGTCATTTTCATTCCACAGGTCCTCATCATCAAGTATGAAGTCATGTTCATTTTCTGTTCTTACGATGTACTGGTAGTGGTCACCTTTATAAATAAGGGAAATGATGTGACCTGTAGCACCACCTTCTTCGGCATTGTCACTCATTTCAATACAGCCATAAAGTGGTACAAACACCTTAACCTCTGTATCAACAACATCAATTTCTTCACCATTTACATCCACAAGGGTATCATCAACAATTTTTGAACCTGGATAAAGCTGTGTAAGGTCGCACTCAAATTCACCGTCACCAAACTGAACTGTGTTATGCTTTGTAATAATACCATCAAATTCATTTGTGGTAAGATTATTTTCAATTAGGTGAATACCGTCTGGCTCTATTTCAATACCGATAGTTTCTCCCACTACGGCATTTTTAATAGACTGAATAACAATTTCAGTTTCTCCACAGAGAACAGTAATTTCATAGTGAATACCCTTGAAAACAACAGAATCCACCACTACATCAATCATTCCCTGTCCTGCCTTTTTCATAAACACATCTTCAGGACGAACAACAACATCAACCCTTGTGCCAAAAGGCAGTTCATCTACACAATCAAAGATATGGTGGCAAAACATTACCTTTTTATTGCCTGTTACTTTTCCATTAAAGATGTTACTTTCCCCAATAAAGTCAGCTACAAAGGCATTTTGTGGCTCATTATATATTTCCTCAGGTGTACCAATTTGCTGAATTACGCCATCACTCATAACTACAATTTTATCAGACATTGTAAGAGCTTCTTCCTGGTCGTGAGTAACATAAATAAAGGTCATACCCAAGGTTTCGTGCATTGATTTAAGTTCAATCTGCATTTCCTTACGCATTTTAAGGTCAAGTGCGCCAAGTGGTTCATCAAGGAGCAAAATTTCAGGTTCATTTACAATAGCTCTTGCAATAGCAATTCTCTGTTGCTGACCACCTGAAAGTGTGTCGATTGAACGCTTTTCAAAGCCTTCAAGGTCAACTATAGAAAGTGCGTGTTTAACTTTTTCTTTGATTTCCTTTTTAGTCAGCTTTTCTTTTCTTGTAATAATTTCACCATTCTTATTTTTATAGGTGACATTCTTTGTCTTTAGCTTTAAGCCAAAGGCGATATTATCATATATATTCAAGTGAGGAAACAGTGCATATCGCTGAAATACTGTGTTAATGGGACGCTGATATGGTGGTAACTTACTAATATCCTGTCCGTTTAGGGTGATTTCTCCTTCTGTTGGGAGTTCAAACCCTGCAATCATTCTCAGAGTTGTGGTTTTGCCACAGCCTGATGGTCCTAAAAAAGTGACGAACTCTCCCCTTTTAACCTCAAGGTTAAAGTTATCAACTACTGTAACCTCATCATAAACCTTTTTAATATTTTTTAATTCAATAATATTTTTTGTTGTATGTGTGTTGTTCATTTTCAACCTCCCTATTGTTAACCCGATTTTAATAATATCGCTCTAACTCAGTGTTAAAGCAAAATATTTAATAATTACATAATTATATTATTGAGCATACAACCCCATAATAAGAAAATTATACACAAAAAATTGTATGTAGTCAATATTTTCCGTAAAAAAGAAGTCCTCCGATTTGGAGGACTAACTTACAAAATATTTATTTACTTTTTATATGTTTTATATTTGCAAAGTAGAATACAATTCCAACAAGAACCATACCACCGATGATATTTCCGATTGTTACATATAGGAACGAGTCAATCCCCTCAAAATTCAGTAGATTAGTGCATTGTTCCTGTGTAATGCCAAACAGCTCCTGCGCCTTTGCAACATACTCTGGCTTTGTAGATGCCAAAATACCCATAGGAATATAGAACATATTGGCAACGCAGTGTTCAAAGCCACAAATTACAAATGCCATTATAGGAAAGAATATAGCAAAAATCTTTCCGATAACCTCCTTTGCTGCACTTGCCATAATAATAGCAAAGCACACAAGAATGTTACAAAGGATACCACTTGTAAATTCAGCAGATGGTGACATTGTAGTCTTTGCAACAGCAATTTTAATGGTATATGCACCAAGTCCACCTGAGGAAATGTCAAGCTGCCCTGAAAAATATAGTAGAAAATCAATAATCAAAGCTCCAACAAGGTTTGATAAATACACAACTACAAGGTTGATTATCATTTTATGTACCTTAATTTTCTTATCAAGAACTGCCATAATCATAAGGCAGTTTCCTGTGAAGAGTTCGCTTCCTGAAAACACCACCAGCATTAGTCCCACAGGGAATATTGTACCTGCTATGGTTTTTGCTATACCCACATTTTCAATACCGTGAACTGCAACATTACTTGCTGCTCCACCAAATGCAATAAATGCACCTGCCATAATTCCAAGAACAATCATTCTTAGAATTGATAAATTTCCTTTTTTTACTCCTGAGTTAATATTTTCTTCAGCAATAGTCATTAACATACTTGAAGATTTACTCATATACATCCCCCACCGTTCTTTTTTCCGTTTTGCATTATATCATATGGAATGGCTTTATGCAAGAAATTACAGATAAATTGCTAATATTATACAAACACCACTTGAACAAGGAACATATATAGAATAACACCAAGTCCGATTGAAAGCATAACATTTTTCCTCCACAGATAGAGAGCAACGATAAATGCTGTTGCAATAATTTCAGGTAAAATATATGGATAAGCAATAACATTTACATCCTTAAAGCAATAAATCACAAGCATACCCATAATTGCACCAGGGAGAACCTTGCCAAGGTACTTTAACACCTTTGGAGTTTTTTCGCTATTTTTAAATAATATAAATGGTAAAAATCTTGTTGTGGCAGTAATAACCACCATAACCCCAATTAAAACAAAGCTATGTAATGTACTACTCATTTTTCTCCTCCTTATTTTCTTTAGAGGAATTTTTATTCAAAACAGGCTTAAGTGCCACTAAAGCACCTGCTATACCAATCATAGCAGGAATAAGGAAATTATCTGCACCGAAAATCAGCAGACATACAAGGGAAACTGCAAGTCCTACAATGGCAGGTATTCTACTGTTTTCCTCCAATAGCTTATCAACCAAAATAACAATAAACAAGGCTGTCATTGAAAATTCTACACCCTTAGTATTGATGTGAACAAGCTGACCAAAAATAGCACCTAATGCACAGCCTATTATCCAATAGATATGGTCACAGAAGGTAATAATGAAATAAAAATAGTTCTTCTTGACACCCTCTGGAGGTTTTGTTGAGGACACAAGGCCATAGGTTTCATCAGTTAAGCCAAAAATAAGATATGGTTTTACCTTACCAATTTTCCTATACTTACCTAGCAAAGAAATTCCGTAAAAAAGATGCCTTGCCTGCATCATTATGGAAATAATGGCAGTTGTAATTATTGTTGCACCACTTGAGAGTAAGTCAACGGCAATATACTGCATACTGCCACCATATATAATTATAGCCATAAAAATCGTCCATACAAAGTTGTAGCCCTTGCTTTGAAGTAATAGCCCAAAGCCAAAACCAAGCACCAAATATCCTGCAAGTACCGGTAATGTCAAGGGAAATGCTGATTTAAAGGCTTTTGTAAATTCTTTCTTAAATTCCTTTTTTCTCATTTTCTTCCACTCATAAAAAACGCATTGAAAAGCCCAGCTTTCACCGGGCTTTCCAAATCATTTATACATTTTTATTATTAAAATATCATATTACTGCAATCCATTGAACACACCAAATGCCTGTAAAAGCAGAACAATAAGGAGTGCAGGTGCAATAAACTTAACCATTATGATGTAAAGCCACTTTCTCTGGAACTTATACTTGCCCTGAGTAACCTCATCAATAATATACTTTGGTTTCGCAACCCAACCAATAAGAAGACAGGTTGAAATTGCAACTACAGGCATTAGCCAGTTATTACTGATGTAGTCCATAACATCAAGAATCTGACCCACTGCACCATTAGGAAGCTCAAGTTCAAAATAGAACAGATTATATCCAAGACAAACAATTATACCAAAGATAACTGAATAGATTGAAACAACTACAGCACTCTTTTTTCTTGACCACTTGAATTTATCAACTAAGCAAGAAACAATAGCTTCCATAATTGAAACTGATGATGTTACAGCAGCAAAGGCAACTATGAGGAAGAATACAAGTCCAACTACTGAACCGATTGCGCCCATTGATTCAAACACCTTTGGAAGTGAAACAAACATTAGTCCAGGACCAGCTGACATACCCTCTGTACCAGAGAACACAAAAACAGCTGGAATAATCATCATACCTGCTAAAAGTGCAACAATTGTATCAAAAAGTTCAATTCTGTTAATTGACTTCATTAGGTTAGTTTCTTTCTTAGCATATGAACCATAGGCAACCATAATACCCATAGCAACACTGATTGAATAGAATAGCTGACCAAGAGCATCCATAACAACAACCAAAAACTTACCAAGGGTCATTCCTGTAAAGTCAGGAACAATATACTTAAGGAGTCCGTCAACACCTGTTACAGTTTCGCCTTTATCATTAGTATGGCTAAGAGTTAATGAATAGATTGAAATTCCAATAATCATTACAAGCAAAATTGGCATAAGGATTTTTGAATAACGCTCAATACCCTTTTCAACACCATTAAATACAACGAATGCAGTAATTGCAAAGAACAAAAGCATCCAAACTATTGGTTCCCATTGACCTGTAATAAAGCCTGTAAAATATCCTTCCTGAGCAGCGGCCTTACCATCAAAGGTTATGTAGGTTTGAAGATACTTTAGCACCCAACCACCAATTGCACAATAATAAGGCATAATCATTACTGGAACAATACAAGCGAAAACACCGATAAAGCCAAACTTCTTATTCACCTTACTATAAGCTGTTAGTGGACTTTGACGAGTTTTTCTACCAATGGCAACCTCTGTAGTAAGAAGTGTAAAACCAAAGGTTAGAGCAAGAATGATGTAGCATAACAGAAATACGCCACCACCATCTTTTGCTGCAAGATATGGGAATCTCCATATATTTCCAAGTCCAACTGCACTTCCTGCCGCTGCAAGAATAAACCCAATTTGACTTGAGAAATTACTTCTTTTAGTCTTCCCTTCCATATTAAATCCCCCTTTTAACATAATACTGCTTTATTATCTCATAAAACGATAATAATTGCAAGGAGAAAAATTACGGCATAAGTTGTGCAATATGCTGTTTTCTGACAGAAAATTAAGACTTAGCTTTAATATAAATTTAGAAACAAAAATTACCTTAAAAAATAAACGGCATAACAAAAGCTATGCCGTCTTAATATTGATGCGAATATTTTTGAAATATTATAAGAAAATGTACTTAAGGATAAAGAGAACTGCAAGCACATACATTAGTGGGTGAATTTCCTTTCTCTTTCCACATACAAGGTTAATAATAACATAGGAGATGATACCAATTGAAATACCCTCTGAAATGCTATAGAAAAGTGGCATTGCAATAATGCAAAGGTATGCAGGTATTGCTGAAGTATAATTTTCCTCTGTAATCTTAATGTCTGTAATTGATGAGAACATTAAGAAACCTACAAAGATAAGAGCAGGAGCTGTTGCAAAGGATGGAATTGAAATAAAGATTGGTGCAAGGAACATTGAAAGTAAGAACATAATCGCTGTTGTAAGTGATGTTAAGCCTGTTCTACCACCTGCTGCAACACCTGCTGAGGACTCAACAAATGTTGTGGTTGTGGATGTACCAAGAACTGCACCTGCTGATGTTGCCACAGCATCTGACATAAGAGCTGCCTTAATGTTTGGAAGCTTACCGTCTTTATCAAGCATATTTGCCTTTGAGCTAACGCCGATAAATGTTCCTAATGTATCAAAGAAGTCAACAAATAGGAATGAGAATATTACAATAATAAAGTTAACAATACCAACAGAATCAAAGTTAACATTAAAGCACTGACCAAAGGTTTCTCCTAATTTTGAGAAATCTGTCATAGCAAAGCTTGGAATTAGAGAGAAGTAAGCTTCGTTATCAGGAACATAAACACCTGTTAACTGACAAATAATACCTACAATCCAAGTTGCAAAAATACCAATAAGAATTGAACCACTAACCTTTTTAATATAAAGGATTGAAGTTAAAATGAGGCCAAATACTGCAAGTAATGCGCAAATACCTGTAGTAGAGAAATTCTGTCCAAAATCAACTATAGATACAAGTGTTGCAGAATCAACTGCAAGTCCAGCATTTTGAAGTCCGATAAAAGCAATAAACAATCCTATACCTACAGAAACAGCCTTTTTGAGGTATAATGGAATACAGTTGAAAATAGCTTCTCTAACATTTGTAATAGAAAGTAAAATGAAAATAATACCTTCAATAAATATTGCAAGAAGTGCCACCTGCCAAGGGTAACCTAAATTACCACAAACTGTATAAGCAAAATAAGCATTTAGTCCCATACCTGCTGATAAAGCAAATGGAAGATTAGCAGAAAATGCCATTATGGCTGTACCGATGAATGATGCAAGACAAGTTGCAAGTAGGACCGCTGTACTGTCCATTCCTGTTGTTGACAGGATGCTTGGGTTAACTGCAAGGATATATGCCATTGTGACAAAGGTTGTTAATCCAGCAGCTATTTCCGTTTTCACGGTTGTGTTGTTTTTCTTAAGTTTAAATAGTTTCTCCAGCATATTGTTTCCCCTTTAAAATTTATTTGCTGTATGCTATATAATTATAGCATATACACATATAAGAAAGCAACAAAATTCTTTAGGTTACGACAATATTCTTATTACAACCTTATTTTTCCTTATTATGGTTTTTGAGCCAAGACATTGCAATATGAGCATATATTGCAACACCTGATTTAATAACATCCTCATTGAAGATAATTTTGGGATTATGCTGTCCCACCCATTTACTTTTATCAGGTACACCTGCTCCAAGCATAAAATAAGACGCAGGAATATTTTCAGTAATTTCTGCAAAATCCTCTGAACCCATACCGTGAACCACATTTTCTATTACATTCATTTGTGGTAATATTGATTTTATTTCCTTAGATGCAAAGGAAGTAACCTCATCATCGGTAACAACGCTTGGGCAATCGCTAAGAACTTCAATTTGACATTTACAACGATAAGCAGATGCAACTGAGGTTGTTATCTCGTTTATTCTATTTATTAGTCTTTGACGGACATCTCTATTAAAGGTACGGAGCGTTCCCTGCAAAACTGCCCTTTCAGGAATAACATTCCCTACATCACCAGAATGAAACTGACCTATGGTAAGTACAGCCTCCTCTGTACCACTCTTTTCCCTTGCTATTAGCGACTGCAAGGCAAGGTACACCTGTACACCTGCATTTATTGGGTCGATGGTTTGCTCAGGCATAGAGCCGTGACCACCCTTGCCTGTGAGAATAATTTTAAAACCATATACGGAACTCATAGCTTCTTTTCCTGTCATAATAACACCAAGAGGAATTGAGCCAATTATATGTGCAGCAAAACCTGCACTTACCTTTGGGTTTTCCAACACTCCAGCCTTTATTGCCGATTTTGCACCCTCAAAAGTTTCCTCTCCTGACTGAAACAGCAGTTTTACAGTACCCTTTAGCTCCTTTTCGTGAGCTTTTAGCAACTTTGCAGCACCAAGAAGAATAGTAGTGTGAACATCGTGGCCACAACCGTGCATACAGCCATTTTGTGACTTAAAATCTACATCAGCCTCCTCTAAAACCCTTAGACCATCCATATCACTTCTTAGTAAAAAGCAGGGTTCGCCACGCCCTATAGTTGCAGTAATGCAGGAAATATCTTCATAAACCTTATAAGAAACTCCTATCTCATCAAGTCTTTCCTTAACATAAGAAACGGTTTGAATAAGATTTAGTCCCACTTCTGGAATTTGATGTAAAACTCTACGCCACTTAATCAATGTGCTTTCAATTTCCTTTGCTTCTTTAACAAAATCTATCATAGTAAACCTCTTTTTTATAAAAGCTATTTTATCCGAGTACAACAATATTGTTTTCAATCAAGGCAAAAATACTCCTGCATAAACAGGAGTATTTTGTAATAAATTCTTATTTTGTAATGACATCAATAAATTCACGAACTGCACCACAGCCACCTTGAGCCTTGCAAACATAGTTTACTGCTGATTTCACCTCATCAACTGAGTCAGCAGGACAGGATGTAAATCCACATTTTTCAATACATTCTATATCATTAAGGTCATCGCCGATATATGCAATCTGACTAAAAGTATATCCGTATTTTTGGAGAACTCCAACAAGGGTTGAAAGCTTGTCAGAAGAACCTTGGTGAACCTCTGTAATACCAAGTTCCTTTGCCCTATATTCAACAATCTGGGATTTTCTGCCTGTTATAATTACAGGGATAATTTTGAACTTTGGAAGAATATGAGCAATTCCATATCCGTCCTTTACATTAAAGGACTTAAACTCCTCCCCTGTTCCAGAACAGTAAATGCTACCATTTGTCATTGTTCCGTCAACATCCATTACAAGCATTTTGATATTTTCTTTCATAACATATCCCCCACTTCTATTGTCAATTTTATAACAACAGAAGGAAAGTGTCAACATTTATGATAAGGAATAAAAAAATAGAAAGTAATTTTCAACGATGGTTACACAATAAAATAAGAAAATTTTAAAAAGCACTTGATTTTTCTGAAAAGATTATGTATAATAAGAAACGTTGTGGAGAGTTGTCCGAGATGGCCGAAGGAGCACGATTGGAAATCGTGTAAACCGTTAAAGCGGTTTCGAGGGTTCGAATCCCTTGCTCTCCGCCATTATTTTAAGCTTAACATCGAATTTCGATGTTAAGCTTTTCTTTTTATAAATTTATATTTCTGATTTTCTACCTTGCAGGACATTTCTTTCCTCAAAGGTTTTATTTATTGTGTTTAGCACATTCTTTTTGTTACCACTCCAAAGTGGGGCTACAAGTAGTTTTTTATCTCCGTCGCCTGTTAATCTATGAATAATCACATTTTGAGGGAGAATTTCTACGGCATCACATAGAATATCCACATACTCATCTAAGGTTAGTGCTTTAAATTCTCCTTTTTCGTAATCGGTACATAAATCTGTGCCTTTTAAGATATGTAGGAGTTGCAGTTTTATTCCGTCTGAATATTTTCCTGCAAACTTTACTGAACTGAGCATATCTTCCTTAGTTTCATTTGGAAGTCCCAAAATTATGTGGGTTATAACTTCTATCCCTGCATTTCTTAGTTTTTGTGCTGTGTCAACATACACCTCATTTTCATACCCTCTGCGTATGTATTCTACAGAGCTTTCCTTTGTGGTTTGTAAGCCAAGTTCAACCCACACAGGCTTGATTTTATTAAGTTCAATTAACAAATCAAGGACCTCATCACTAATACAATCAGGTCTTGTTGCTATTGACAAAGCCACAATATCCTTGTGATTTATTGCCTCTGTATATTTTCCCTTTAGAACTGATACAGGTGCATATGTGTTTGTAAATGCCTGAAAATATGCAATAAAGGAATTGTCATTGGTTTTTGACCTTACCTTTAATTTAGCCATTTCAATCTGCTGTGTAATAGATAAATTCCTACTACTTGCAAAGTCACCTGAACCACTTGCTGAACAGAAGATGCACCCTCTTGTACCGAGGGTGCCATCTCTATTAGGACAGGTAAAGCCACCGTCAAGGGACAGCTTATAAACCTTTTTTCCAAATTTAGTTTTTAGATAATTATTAAGGGAATTGTATCTCATTATTTAAAGCTGTTTCCGTCCTTATCAAAAATATCAAGCCTTGTAATTTGATAAAAAACATCTGCGTTGTACTTTTTGTTATAGGCATTGATAATCAGTGTTGGGTTTATGTTTGTAGTACTACCAGCAGGGAGAAGCACCTTGCATTTTATATAGTCGTTGTAATCAGCAACCTTAGATTTTAGAATATGAGGCTTAATGTCTATTTCATTAAGGCCTTTTTTCTTTGTTTTCTTCATAACAAGAATTTCTTTATCATTTAGTAGGTCATTAAAATTCTTGTAAAGGTTATCAACATCTGTTGTATCATCCTTAATTACAATTTCAAACAAAGCCTTTTCAATCTTTCCTGCTTTCATAACAGGCTCGGTTACATCATAAACGCGTATGCCTGTTGGCAAACAGGCATTGAGGGCAGAAATAATTTCATCTTTATTATAGCTATCCTCAACAAGACGAATATCCATACATTCCTTAACACCTCTAAAACCAAGTGACAGAGGTAGTGGAAAGGTTACAAACGGATGTGGATTAAAGCCTTCTGTGTGCCACAAGTTGATTTTACTTTTATGCAAAGCTCTCATTACCACACGGTTAAGGTCAAGGTGGCTAATGTACTTACACTCATTGTCCTTTGTAAACCATATTCTAATGTTTTTCAAAGCAGACACCTCCACCATATCTATTTGCACCACACTTGCTACACTCAAGCCTACAATGAGGTGTTGTAGTAGATGCGTATGCCTTTTTACATTCGTTAATTAAAAATTCCTTTTTAATGCCATAATCAATGTGATCCCAAGGTAGGAGTTCGGTAAACTCCCTTTTTCTATTATTGTAGAAAGTTGGGTCAATGCCACATTCTTCAAATAAATCAAGCCACTTTTGAAGGTCAAAGCAATCACTCCAACCATCAAAATGGAAACCCTTTTCACAAGCCTTTAGCATAACCTTACAGAGCTTTCTATCCCCACGGGCAAAAACGCCCTCAAGGAATGATGTGTCAGCCTCGTGGTAGTTAAAGGTAATTTTCTTGCTTTCAATATGCTCCTTAATGCTTTTTTGCTTTTCGTGAATAGTAGGGATAGTGTCCTGAGCCTCCCACTGAAACGGTGTAAATGGCTTTGGCACAAAGCTTGAGGCTGATACTGTTACGCTAACTGACTTACCCTTTGGCTTATTTGGATTTTTATAGTATTCATCTACTACCTTTTTACCAAGGGCAGGAATGGCGTTAACATCCTCCATTGTTTCTGTAGGAAGACCAATCATAAAGTAAAGCTTAACCCTTGTCCAACCACCAGAAAAGGCTGTGGAACAGGTTTTAAGAAGTTCATCCTCCTGAACATTCTTGTTGATTGCGTCACGGAGTCGCTGACTACCAGCCTCTGGTGCAAAGGTAAGCCCACTTTTACGGACAGTTTTGATTTTTGACATAATATCATCTGTAAAGCCGTCAACTCTAAGAGATGGCAGAGAAATACTAACCTTTTCCTCAGTACTCCACTTTGTAAGCTTGTCAAGAAGTGGAACAATTTGAGTATAGTCACTAGAGCTAAGCGAGGACAGAGAAACCTCATCATAACCTGTATTATTGCAAAGCATATGGCATTGGCTATCAATTACTTCCGGAGATTTTTCTCTTACAGGACGATATAGGAAACCTGCCTGACAAAATCTACAGCCACGGATACAGCCACGGAAAATTTCCTGCATAGCTCTATCGTGGACAATTTCCGTATTTGGCACAACAAAATTATCAGGATAATAGCTGTTATCCATATCCATCATCAGTCGTTTCTCAACCTTTTTAGGAGCATTGTGTAATGGAGTTACGGATTTTAGTGTTCCATCTTCGTTATAGTCAACATCATATAGAGATGGTACATAGCAACCCTTAATCTGAGCTGCTCTTATTAAAAATTCTTCCCTTGTGGTATTTTCCTTGCGACACTGCCTTAGCAGTTCCATAACCTCAAGGTCAACCTCCTCGCCCTCACCAATAAAGAAAATATCAATAAAATCAGCGATTGGTTCAGGGTTACAGGCACAAGGGCCACCAGCTACTACAATATTCTTTAGTCCTGTTCTATCCTTAGTGCAGAGAGGAATATTACCTAACTTTAACATATTCAGAACATTGGTAAAAGACAATTCATACTGTAATGTAAAGCCAATAAAATCAAACTCGGTTAGTGGGTCACCACTTTCTAAGGCATAGAGTGGGATATTGTTCTCCACCATAATTTCTTCCATATCAATCCAAGGGGCAAACACCCTTTCGCACCAAATGTATGGTACACTATTGAACTGACTATAGAGAATTTTCATACCCAGGTGGGACATTCCGATTTCATAAGTATCTGGAAAACAAAAGGCGAAACGAATTTCTACATCCTCTTTATTCTTTACAACAGAATTAAGTTCACCACCTACATATTTAGCTGGTTTTTGTACCTTTAGCAGGTACTTTTCAACTTCTTTATTTATCATAGCTACCTCAAAGAATTATTTCCTTATTATTCACAACTGTAAGTATGAGATATACCCCCAGCAAAAGAAAGGAAAAATTGTATTTTGTGTTAAGTAATATTATTATTCCAAATGTAAAAATAGGAATTGAAACTATTACTGTTAGAACATTTATTATTATAACAGATTTTTTCGGAGAAATAAACCTACAAAAGAATAAATTTATTGCCTGTCCTCCATCAAGAGTGGAAACAGGCAATATATTGAATATTCCTATAAATAGGTTTGCCAAGGAAAACAGTGGTATAATTCTATAGAAGAATATAGACAGAAGAAAATTAAAGGCAACACCACTTAGGGTTATTATTATTTCTCTTTTAAAATCAAGATAATGGCTTGACCTAATCTGAATATCAAACACAGTAAACCGAACTTCCTCAACCCTTTGTTTTAAGCATATAAGGGCGATTAAATGGCCTATTTCGTGAAAAAAAGAGGCAAGGAAGCAACAGAAGATGCCACCATTTTTATCAAGAACAAGTACTGTAACTAAGACAGCAACATAGATATACTGAAAGGTTACTTTTGTTTTTCCTAAATTAAAGCTACTCAATCCTTAATTACAAAGTAATCGTTTACATCTTTTCCCTCAACTATGAGGGAATCGTTGATTAAGTCACTAACCTTGTCCATTACATCATTAAAAAAATCAGGTGCATATTGCTTACTGAAGAACAGGAACAGTCCACACAGGACACATATAATAATCTGAAAGAAAAGTACCGAGGGAAAGGACTTGCGTTTTTCTCTCTTTACACTTTTATCCTCTGTATTATATTCTTCATTAAAATCTTGTCTGTAATATTCCTTTTCTGACGAGGAAGTGAATCCCTCATCATAGATTATTTCGTCATTTCTATCGTACTGCATATTATCACCATTAAATAATATGCAGTGATTTTTAGATTATGCCCTTGGCTTAAGTCTGCTAAAGTCACCCTTTACAAGATTTATGAAGAATAAGATTGCAACAACAAGGGAAACAACCTCAGCAATTGGGAAAGCATACCACATATTTATAATGCCTGTTTTAGAAAGGAAATATGCCACAGGTACAATTACGCACATTTGACGAAGAAGTGACATAATTAGACTTCTAATTCCCTTACCCACAGCCTGGAAAAGTCCTGTAAGGATAATGCCAATGGCAGCAGGAATAAAGCAAAGTGAGATAATTCTAAGGGCAACCGTACCGATTTCAAGCATTTCTGCACTTGGAGCAAACATAGACATAAGTGCCTCTGGGAAAAGCTGGAAAGCTGCAAAACCAAGTGTCATTATGATAACAGCAAAAAGTCCTGCCCATTTAAGTGCGCTATACATTCTCTTTTTATCACCGGCACCATAGTTGTAGCCAATAACAGGGGTTGAACCCTGATTTAGACCAAAGACTGGCATAAATACAAATGACTGTAATTTAAAGTACACACCAAAAACATTTGTAGCAGCATCTTTAACCCTTGTAGGCTCATTTGTAATGGATATTATGTAGTTGATTGACATAATCATAAATGAGCCAATGGCCTGCATAACCATTGCAGGAACTGCAACAACATAAATATTTTTTAGTGTTGAGCCCTTAAATCTAAAGCCTTTAATGTTGATTTTTACAAGCTGTTTCTTCGCAAAGAAAAAGAAGAAGCAAAGCATTGCACTAATGTGCTGTGCAATAATTGTTGCTATAGCAGCACCTGTTACACCTAAATCCAAGGTGTAAATAAATATTGGGTCAAGAGCAATATTAACAACTGCACCAATTAACTGAGAAAGCATTGGCATTATCATATTACCTGTTGCCTGTAGCATTTTTTCCATCATACAAGAGGTACTAACACCAAATGAACCAATAAGAACAACTGATAAATATGAAACGCTACTTTCAAATATGTATTCCTCATTTGTATAAAGTCCAACAAATGGCTTTACAAGGAATAAACCAATAAGAATAAACACAAACCAATTTATTATGGAGATGAAAAATCCGTGACTAGCTGCAGAGTCTGCCCTATCCTGCTGTTTTGCGCCAAGTCGTCTTGCAATAAGAGAGTTGACACCAACACCTGAACCAATAGCTACTGCCATAAGCACCATTTGAAGTGGAAAGGCAATATTAACTGAAAGCAGTGAATCACCATCCCTTAAAAATTCGTTAGTGTAGTTACTTACAAAAATACTATCCACAATATTATATAGTGCCTGAATTAGCATACTGAACATTGCAGGTAGGCTCATTCCAAGGATAAGTCCAAACATTGGGGCTGTACCCATTTTATTTTCCTTGATGTTTTCCATTTTTATTCCCCTTCCTTATACCATTAAATATTAAGATAATTAGTAATGACAATAATATACCAAAGATACACCCTGAAAAATCCAACAGAACATCTGTAATCTGACCACTTCTGCCCTCTACGCAAAGCTGAATAGACTCGTCTGCCACCGCTGTAGCAAGACAAAGAAACAGCTTTAGGAATATTCCACCAAAATATTTTTTGGTAAAGGAATAGACAGTAAGAGAGGT
>JBGUUL010000044.1:0-62639 GCA_045133515.1 Ruminococcus sp. | reverse complement strand
GCATAAACCTTGTCCAACACTTCCCTGCCTCTATCATCATATCCGTAGCCTGTACTGTCGGCAAAATGACTTTCAGAAACGCCACATTCTTGAAATGCTTTAAGCATTTTATTCTGATTATATTCCTGTATTTCCTCAATTTTCTCCATTTGAGTTTTACAGGACTCCATTGCCTTTTTTGAAAGTTCAATTACCCTTTCATCAAATTCAAAAAAACTCATAACTTCCCTTTCTTGTTATAATCACTTTAAGTTATTTACAATGTTCTTAAAGTGAATACCTCTCTCCATAAAGTTTTTGTACAAGTCAAAACTTGCACTTGCAGGTGACAAGGAAACTCTATCCCCCTCAACTGCAACCTCTCTCGCCTTATTTACTGCTTCTTCCATATTATTCACTCTGAAAATTACAGGATTGCCCTGTGTGTAGCAACTTGCTTTCTTTGTAGATTTTTCTATCTTATCAGCTGTATTACCCATAAGAATAAGAACCTTAACCTTTTTACAGATAATTTCTCCAAGCTCATCATAATCAAGATTTTTGTCATAACCACCTGCAATAACGATGATTTTTTCATCATACAGAGAAAGTGTTCCTGATGCTGTTCTTGTAGGACTGGAGGCTATTGAGTCATTATAATACTTAACTCCCTCAAATTCACGGACAAACTCTGCCCTATGCTCAACGCCCTTAAAGTTCTTTGCAACACTTCTTATTGTATCAACATCAACAATATCCCACACAGCAGAAATTGCTGCCATATAATTTTCAACATTGTGCATACCTGGGATAAAAATGTCCTTTATATCCATAACTTCGGTTTCCTTGCCAAAATCAGAATAGATAATCTTTGTACCCTTTAGGTAGGCTCCGTTCTCAACCTTATTTTTTCTGCTAAACTTTGCAAGAGTTCCCCTTACTTCATTTGAGAAAGAATTAGAAATCTCATTATCCAGGTTAAGTACAGTTTTTGAGAATGCACCCTGATGTAAAAGAACATTCTTTTTGGAATCAATATACTCCTGCATATCCTTGTGAATATCAAGGTGGTTAGGTGCTACATTTGTAACTATAGCAATATCAGGACTTTTCCTCATTGAAATCAGCTGGAATGAAGAAAGCTCTACAACAGCATAGTCATCATCCCTGATATTTTCAATTTCAGGCAGAAGTGGTCTGCCAATATTACCACCAAGATAAACCTTTTTACCACTTGCTTTTAATAATTCTGAAACTATAGAAGTTGTTGTAGTTTTACCATCAGAGCCTGTAATTGCAATAATTTTGCAGTTACAAAGTTCAAAGAAAAGCTCCATTTCAGATGTAATAACAACACCTCTGTTCTTCATTTCAACAAGCTCGTCCATATAATATCTCATACCAGGAGTTCTAAAAACTATATCTACATCAAGATTTTTAAGGTAATCTTCACCTAAGGATAACTTAACACCCATCTCCTGAGCTTTTTTACCGTTATCACCAAGGGCATCAAAATCCCTTCTATCACAGGCAGTTACATCTATACCTCTTTTGACGAACATTTCCATTACAGGAAAGTTGCTTATGCCAAGTCCGCAAAATGCAACCTTTTTATCCTTTATACTATCAAAAAATTTGTCAATTCTATTCATAACATCCTCCAGGAAGTAAATTTACATTAGTACATACATTTTAATTATACCAAATATACAGGAAAATTCAATTATTTTTGCAAATAAAAATGGGACTGATTTTTCAGCCCCAAAATTTTGTAGGATATTTTAATCTCTGCCAAGAAGTGAATCAACAGAAATTTCAAGAATATCTGCCAAGGCAACAAGCTCAATATCAGTTACATATCTAATCTGACCCTCAAGCTTTGAAAGTCCAGATGCGTTCATATCAACGCCGTTTACCTGTAGCTGTGCAAGAAGCTCCTTCTGCTTCATTCCCTTTTTCTTTCTTGCAGATTCAACACGAGCACCAATTAAATTTCTGTCGCCAAGCTCTTGTTTTCTTAATCTCATTGTTATCTCCCCATTATCTTATTTCTTTTAAGAAATTCTCTAAAAAAATTCTATAAAGAAATTCTTTTAAATAATTCTTTAAAGCAATTTCATTATGTTCATATTATAATACCATAAAAGAAAAAAAACAAGGGTTTTTGTAATTTTATTTTCTAAAATGCAATATTTCGGCGTTTTGTATGACAAAACAGTGTGTTTTTTGTTACTTTTTTGTAATTTAGAATTATTTTAAGGAATATTTTAAAAGAAAAAAGCTGTTAAAAAAGATTTTAGACAGAAAAAAATCCCCTTTCGGGGATAAACCAAGTCTATAAGCCGAGTTCTGTTATCGACAGCCATCTATCTTGGCAAAGTGTTACCACATTTGCTCAATGCCACCTCCACAGGACTGCCGAGCAGGCATATGTGTCCTTCCACGGTGTTGCTCCAAATAGGGTTTACACAGCTGGTATATCTCTATACCACTGGTGAGCTCTTACCTCGCCTTTCCATCCTTACCATATATAGTATATGGCGGTAACTTTCTGTTGCACTATCCCTAGGGTCGCCCCCGGCGGCCGTTAGCCGTTATTTTTGCTCTATGGAGCTCGGACTTTCCTCGGATAGTCGCTTTCGCTTCTAGCCGTAGCTGTCCGACTTGGTTCCATTACATTTTATAATATTACTTTCCATTTGTCAAATTAAAAGTCTTGAATGTATGGGAAAATAGTTGTATAATATTAAGGTAATTTTAATAGGAGGTTCAAAATATGGATATTAGACAGGAATCATTGCAAAAGCATTATGATTGGAATGGTAAAATCGAAGTAATTTCAAGAGTTGAGGTAAACAACAGTAAGGATTTATCCCTTGCATATACACCTGGTGTTGCTGAGCCTTGTCTTGAAATCAATAAAGATTATGATAAGTCCTTTGAATTAACAAGAAGAAACAACCTTGTTGCAGTTGTTACTGACGGAACAGCTGTTCTCGGTCTTGGTGATATTGGCCCTGAGGCTGGTATGCCTGTTATGGAGGGAAAATGTGCATTATTCAAAACATTTGGTGATGTTGACGCTTTCCCTATCTGCGTAAGAAGTAAGGATGTTGACGAAATTGTAAATACAGTTTACAACATTAGTGGTAGCTTTGGTGGTATCAACCTTGAGGATATTGCAGCTCCAAGATGCTTTGAAATCGAGGCAAAGCTAAAGGAAAAGTGTGATATTCCAGTATTCCACGATGACCAGCACGGCACAGCTATTATTGTTGCTGCAGCACTTCTCAATGCACTAAAGTTAACGGGCAAGAAAATTGATGAAATCGAGGCTGTTATCAATGGTGCAGGTTCAGCTGGTATTGCCATTTGTAAGCACCTTATGAATATGGGCGTTAAGAATGTAACTATGGTTGACAGCAAGGGTATTATTTGCGAGGATGACGAAAACCTTATTCCTGCAAAGGCTGAAATTGCAAAGGTTACAAACAGAAGTAAAAAGACTGGCTCTCTTGCAGATGCTATGGTGGATTCAGATGTATTTATCGGTGTTAGTGCTCCAGGCGTTCTTACACAGGATATGGTTAAGTCTATGAAGGAAAATCCAATTATCTTTGCTATGGCTAACCCAACACCTGAAATTATGCCTGACGAAGCAAAGGCTGCCGGTGCCGCTGTAGTTGGTACAGGCAGAAGTGACTTCCCTAATCAGATTAACAACGTACTTGCTTTCCCTGGTATTTTTAGAGGCGCTCTTGACTGTAGAGCAACTGAAATCAATGAAGAAATGAAGGTGGCTGCATCCCTTGCTATTGCAGAGCTTGTTGCTGATAAGGACCTAACAGCTGACTACATTCTTCCTGAGGCTTTTGATAAAAGAGTTGGTGGCGCTGTTGCCAAGGCTGTTATTGAAGCTGCAAAGAAAACAGGTGTAAACAGAATTTAATCTTTACATATTAGATAAGGAGCTGTTCCTATGGACAGCTCCTTTTTCTATACATCTATATAAACTTTAGCAGTTCTTCCTCTGTATTTTTGCATTCTTCCCTCATAACAAGATTAAGCAAATAGTCGAGTTTCTCTCCTATTGCCTTTCCGTCAGTAATTCCATTTTCCAATAGAGTTTTCCCGTTAACTGCTAAATCTGATATTTGGTAACATTCTTTATTACTGATTATCTCATTAAACAGTTCTTTAACCTGATTATATTCACTTAGCTTTTCCTCCCGTTGATAATAGGATTGGGCCATAATGTCAGCATATCGAACCTTGAGAAGCAGAGAAAAATTTTCTTTTCCCATTATATTCAGCATCTTCTTAATAGAGAATTTATCAGTAGAAATACCTACATCGTGGTATTTAATTAGTAAAACTACCTGATTTATAAAGGAGTTGGAAAAGCGAAGTCTTTTGAGTATTCTTTCAGACATAGTGGAACTGATTTTCTCGTGACCATTGTAGTGAGATACTCCTTTTTTATCCATTTTCTCAGCTAAGGGCTTACCAATATCGTGTAATAGCATAGTCATTCTAAGCACTTCGTCATTATCAATATTTTTTACTGAGGAAACCGTGTGCTTCCACAGGGTTTTATTATGGTGGGGATTGTTTTGCTCAAAGTGGAACATTGAAGATATTTCAGGAATTACAACTGCAAAGACTTCCTTAAATCGCCTTAGAATATAGTCACAGCTTTCACCACAGATAATTTTAGTAAGCTCTGAAGAAATTCTCTCCTTTGAAATATTGTTAAGGAGATTTTTGTTATTCATTATAGCATTGTATGTGTTAAACTCTATGGAAAAATTATAAACAGATGCAAACCTTAAGGCTCTAAGTATTCTAAGAGCATCCTCACGGAAGCGAATGTCAGGCTCTCCAACACATCTTATTGCCTTATATTTTATATCATCAACACCACCGTAGTAATCTACAAGTCCTGTTTGAGGGCTGTATGCCATAGCATTTACGGTGAAATCTCGCCTTGACAAGTCCTTTTCAATAGCATCAGTAAACACAACATTTTCTGGATGGCGACTGTCAAGATAATCTCCGTCTATTCTATAGGTGGTAATTTCAAAAACTTCATTATCAATCACAACGGAAATTGTACCATGCTTTATGCCTGCATCAAAGGTTTTGTAGTCTTTAAAAACCTCAAGAATTTCATTAGGTTTTGCATTTGTTGTAAGGTCATAATCCTTTGGTGGATTACCAAGGAGCATATCACGGACACAGCCACCTACAACAAAACATTCATAATTATTTCTATTAAGAGACTCTATAATTTTAAGCACATTATTTGGTAAGGAAAAAATCACTATATCACCACCATATGTAATTTTAGTTTATTATAACATAAAATTACAGTTTGACAAGTGGGTAATATGTCATATAACAATCTGACAATATATTTTACAGATTTATTTTGACAAAAAGGCGAAGGTACTTTAATCAATATCTTCGCCTATATTTATTATAAAGGTAAATCCTTTTTCTTGAATTTTATAGCACCGTATGCATAACATACTACTGTTATTGCTATGAGAATACCAAACTTCCAAATAAATGCATAATCGACTACATCTGTTCCTAAGGTAGAAATAGCATCTACATCGAACAAACCTACTAAGGTAGTATATTTGAAATAGCCAAGTGCCTCAGAACCCATACCCATATTAACCATTATATCTGAACCAAACATAGCAAGTAAGGAAGCAATAAAGAACCATACGGTTAAGCCACCTCCAAATGCCATAGACTTTCTACTTCTGTCAAAAATACAACTACTCATATAGCAAATTGATGAAACTGCTTCACAAAGCAAATACATACCACCGAATAAAGAAAGAATGTTTACAACATCAACTTCTCCAAAAAATAATTGGGTAGTTGCAATTCTTGAAGCACAAACAATTGATAAAACAATAAATGGAACAACTATCATAAAAATCATTTGTGTTATAGTAACTGCAGAACGCTTTGTTGGGGTTGAAAGGACATAGGTCATAGAACCTCTATCCACCTGGTCAACAATCAATGCATTTCCCAAAACTACAATAAGAAGAAAAATAGGAAGCAATCCAATTGAAGTATAATACATAGAATTTATCATTTCTGTTGGGTCCATAGTTGTCATCATTTCTATGCGTTCTGAGTCAATTCCCATCATATCAAACATAAGGTTCATCATACCCTCAACGGATAAATCATCACCGGAAAAAACGCCCTTGTTTTGCATTAGCGCATAGTTATATTCAAACTGGGGTTCATAAAATAATCCTGTAAACTAATTTTATGCTCTGTAATACCCTTTATTTTATATTCTTTAAGAATAGACATTAGGACACCTATATCAGATACAGGAAGTTTAACTCTGCAGATATTTTCTATTACTTCTTTTGGGAATGTATTACTGTCGGCAAATTTGACAGCATCTTCCTTATTTTTAAATATGATAGAATAGTCTTTTGTTTTACTATGCCTTAAATCATATAAAACGGCTGTGTCAATAATTCTGCCAGCTTTAATCATAGCTACACGGTCACAAACTTCTTCGATTTCCTCAAAGATGTGGCTTGACATAAATACAGTTCTTCCTCTTGACTTTTCCTCTTTAATAAACTCAATAAAAATCTGTTGCATTATTGGGTCCAAGCCAGATGTAGGTTCATCCAGAATAAGAATATCCGGATCAGCAAAAATGCAGTAACAACAGCTAATTGTAGGAGGAATTCAAGGTTTTGCTAGTCAACAGGTATTAGAAAATAATGATAAGTAAAAAAGGTTCTCATTTTGTGAGAACCTTTTTTACTTTATTGGATAAAAATGTAAGAACGCCAAACAAAACTAATGAACCCAATGAGAACATAATCATAATAAGGAAAGATACGAAGTCAAGGGTAACTAAGCCTAATAACTTTTCAAGTAAAGTAAAGACTAATATTAAACCTGTAATAATGGCACAAATAAGAATAAGTCTGAGTTTATTTGGTTTCCAGCTTATTCTAATAACCTGAGTTAACAGTATAAAAGATGTAACCATTGCACACACTGTTTCTAATGAATTTGCGGGTAATCCAACTGATGTTCCTAACATCATTATTGATATGGAGGTTACGGCAACAGTTATTCCAGCTGGAATTGCACCCGTTATTATATTGATAAAGAAGTTACCTGTTATTCTCTTATTATTATATTCCAATGCAAGAATAAAGGACGGAATACCGATAGTCAGTCCACCTATAAAGGAAAGCTGAATTGACTGGAAAGGATAGGTAACTCCAAAGCATATTACCATTATTGATAGCAAAATTGAAAAAATATTTTTTTCAAGAAAAAGTGAAGCACTACGCTGAATGTTATGAATTGTTCTTCTTCCCTCTGCAACAATGTGTGGCATTGAAGAAAAATCATTATCTGCAAGGACAATTTGAGAAACACATTTTGCAGCCTCACTACCTGATGCCATTGCAACAGAACAATCTGCTCTCTTAAGAGCAAGAACATCGTTTACTCCGTCACCTGTCATAGCAACAGAATGGCCAGCATCGTGAAGTGCAACAATCAGCTTTTCTTTTTGTTGAGGCGTAACTCTACCAAAAATTGTATATTTTTCAGCAGCCTCTGCAATTTCTTCATCAGTAGTAAGAGTACTACAATCAACTGCATTTTTGTAGCCATCAAGTTCAAATGTCTTTGCAATTTTTACAATTGTATTTACTGAATCACCTGAAATAACTTTAAGGGCAACACCCTGCTCTTTGAAATAATCAAGAGTTTCTTTAGCGTTTGACCTTAGCTTATCCTTTAGCAAAACATTACAGATAGGCTTTCTATTTTCTCCGTCAACAAGTATAAATGTTAAAACCCTGTAGTCCTCTTGATACTTTTTTATTGACTCAAGGTATTTATGTTCATTATCATTAAAGATAAATTCACCTGCACCACACAAGAGCTTTTTACCGTTTATACAAACTGATGAACACTTTTTTTCTGATGAAAAGGGCTCATAACTATCTGCCTTGTTAAAGGGCTTGTCCTTAATATATTCTCTTATGGCATTCATTGTACTGTTGTAATCGGGACTGTTATTTGCAAAGTCAGAAAGAAATGATATTGATTCCTCCATAGTAACATTATCAAATGGAAGAACATCACTTACTACCATTTCATCGCAGGTAAGAGTACCGGTTTTATCAAGACAAAGAACATCCACTCTTGCAAGGGTTTCGATGCAATACAAATCTTGTACAAGAACATTTCTTCGGGATAATCTTATAACAGAAACGGCAAGAACCGTACTTGTTAAAAGCACCAATCCCTCTGGTATCATTCCGATTAGTGCTGCCACTGTTTTGACAACCGACTCTTCCAAAGGAAAACCAAGTGAAAAATACTGACGGACAAAAAGAATTGTTCCAAGAGGAAACAGAATACAGGTTACGACCTTGATTATCTTTGTAATTGTTGTTAAAATTTCTGAATTTATCTTCTTATAGTATTTTGCAGAATTATTTAACTTTGATGCGTAGTTATCATCCCCAACAGCTGTTACCTTGGCATAACAACTACCAGAGCTTATAAAGCTACCTGACATTAGCTTTGAATTTTCATTTTTTTCAATAAGTTCACTCTCGCCTGTAAGCAAGCTCTCGTTAGCATAAGCATTGCCAAAAATAACGGTACAATCCGTTGGCACTTGACTACCTCTTTCAAGGAAAATAATGTCATCAATTACAATATCTTCATTACTTATCTGTACCTTTTCTCCGTCCCTTATGGCATAAACATTTTTTCCAGATATAATCGACAGCTTGTCAACTGCTCTTTTACTTCTTATTTCCTGGACTATACCTATTATAGTATTAAATAATACCACACCAATAAACAGCATATTCTTGTAAGACCCGACCAAAAATACTGATAAGGCAAGAAGTGCATTGATTAAATTAAAAAGTGTAAATACATTTTTTACAAGTATTGTACCGATAGTTTTTTCAGGTTTTGAATTGTCAATATTAACCTTACCTTGAGAGACTCTTTCCTTAACTTCTGATTCAGTTAGTCCCCTAACATTAAATTCATTACTCATATAACACCATAAACCAATTTTTAATCGCTGAAAAAATATTTGGCATAAACAATGAAAAAACCCTCCATTTATCATTATACCCTGCCAAATATATTATTTATCCTCTTAATTACCAAATTATTATACTATAGAATTACGAAAAATAAAAGTATGACATATGAATTTTAGGTGAAATTATGAGAAAATTTTTATCAATTTGTATTACTATAATATGTTTATTAGGATATATGAATATAAACGCAGACCAAAAGGCTATTGCTGTAAGTGAAAATGTCCGAGGAAAGACCCTTCAAATTGGTGGTCAACCCTTTGGTATAAAATTTTATTCAGAAGGTGCTATGGTCACTAAGGTTAGGGATAACTCCCCTGCTGATAAAGGTGGATTAAAGGAAAATGATGTTATTATAGCAATAGACAACAATAAAACCAAAACTAACGAGGTGGTAAAACAAATTGTAAAGAATAGCAATGGCAAGGAAATGATTTTTACTATCAACAGAGATTATCAAATAATAAATATTAGTATTACACCCGAAATGAAAAATGGCAAATATACAGCTGGTATGTGGATAAAGGACAGCTGTGCAGGAATTGGCACTATTACCTATTATGATAAGGACAACCACACCTTTGCCTGTTTAGGCCACGGTATCTGTGACAAAAATTCCTCAGTGCTACTCCCAATGTCAGAAGGTACTATTTGCCCAGCTATTATTGAAAGCATTGACAAAGGGGAAAATGGTTCACCTGGAGGACTAAATGGATATTTTAAAGATGAAGAAATAGGACAAGCCTATTATAATTCTCCATATGGACTGTTTTGCACAAGTAAATTTGACACCTACTATGATGAATATAAGGTTGCAACAAGAGATGAAGTGAAAAATGGCGATGCCTATATTTACACAACTGTAAATGGCGACACACCGAAGTATTATAAGGCTGAAATTAAACTTAAAAGCAAATTTAACTTTGACAAAATGAAAGAGCTTATTGTAGAAATTAAAGATGAAGAGCTTATTGATAAAACCGGTGGCATTGTACAGGGAATGAGTGGCTCACCAATAATACAAGGGGACAAAATTATCGGAGCTGTAACCCATGTGTTTGTAAATAATCCAGAAAAGGGTTACGGAATACTTGTGGAAACAATGTTGCAGGAAAGCAAAGGTTAAAAACTCCTGAAATATTTGTTGAAAAACATAATATGAGGATATTATTTGTGATTAAAAGTTACATTTTAGAGAATAATGTTACAATTTGACAAAAGAAAAATTAAAAAAATGTAATTTTAGACTTGAAAATATTACCAATATATGGTAATATAATCTCAACAAATAAATAAGGGAGCATTATTATGGAGAATAAAATCACACTTCTTCTTACAGAAGAACCAAATGAATTTGACGAAGAAACACTTAGTTTCTTAAAAAGCAAAAACTTTTCCATTCATTATTCATCTAAGGATGGAGAAGATTTATTGGACAAAATCAGAGAGCTTAAGCCTGATGTAGTGCTGTTTGATTTATTCCTCACAAGACTTGATGGCATCAGCGTTATGCGACATATCAGAAAGGAAGGAAAAATAAATCCTCTATTTATTGCCTTCTCAAATTTCAGAAGTGCTTTACTTGAACAGGAAGCTATGAACAACGGAGCATCCTACTTTGTGCTAAAGCCTTATAATATTAAGGACTTAACAGAAACCATTACAATGCTGATTAACACAAAAAATATCACTTCTAACAATAGCTTTGGAAGTAGTATGAACATTGAAGTTAAGGTAACGGAGATTTTGCATCAAATTGGTGTACCTGCACACATAAAGGGTTACCATTATCTTAGGGATTCTATCCTTATGTCTATTGAAAAGCCTGAAATTATAAATGCAGTTACTAAGGAGCTGTACCCTTCCGTTGCATTGAAATACGAAACTACCTCCAGTAGGGTTGAAAGGGCAATCAGACACGCTATTGAGGTTGCTTGGGACAGAGGAGATGTGGATGTGCTGAACTCCTACTTTGGATATACCATCCACAATTCAAGAGGTAAGCCAACCAACAGCGAATTTATTGCTATGATTAGCGACAAGCTAAGGCTCCAACTAAGAAATGCAAGTTAATCCTATATGCAAAAAACTCCCCAAATGGGGAGTTTTTTACTTTATCTTTTTGAAGAAACAACTATGACTGCCTGTGTGACAGGCTGCTCCTGTTTGTTCTACTGTTACAAGGAGTGTATCATCGTCACAGTCAGAATATATCTCAACTACCTTTTGCAAATGCCCTGATGTTGCACCCTTGTTCCATAGCTCCTGCCTACTTCTACTCCAGAACCAAGTGTAGCCTGTTTCCAGGGTTTTTGCCATAGACTCCTTATTCATCCAGGCAACCATAAGAACTTCACCTGTGGTTTTTTCCTGAATAACAGCAGGTATTAAATCGGATTTTACAAAATATTTATCTAAATTCATTTCCATAAAAATTATCCTTTTGTGATTTTTACTGCCTTTGCCAAATCAAGTGAACCTGAATAAATAGACTTACCACAAATTGCACCAAAAATACCAAGTGACATTAAATCCCTAATATCGGAAATATCGGAAATACCACCACTGGCAATAATATCGGCACTTACAGAATTTCTTAAAACTTCAAGCTGAACAAGGTTCGGACCTGTCTGCATACCGTCCCTGTTAATGTCGGTAAAGATAAACTTTTCAACACCAACATCTTCCATTCTCTTGGCAAGTTCTGTGTAATAAATATCACTACCGTCAATCCAACCCTCTGATTTGACAATACCGTTCATAGCATCAATGCCTACAATAATTTTGTCACCAAAGTTACGAACAGCATCAATAACTATCTGTGGATTCTTTACTGCTACTGAACCAAGCACAACCTGATTAACACCACGACTAAGGTAATATTCAATGGCATCAAGATTACGAATACCACCACCAACATCAACCTTTAATCCACTTGATTTTGCAACATCACAAATCAGTTCTGCGTTTTTCATTGTGCCGTCCTTAGCACCGTCAAGGTCAACCATATGCATATACTTACAACCAGCATCCTTAAAGGACTTTGCTGTTGTATATGGATTTTTGGCAACCTTTTCTACTGTGCCGTAGTCGCCCTTTTTAAGACGAACACAATTACCATCCTTAATATCAATTGCTGGAATAACATACATCAGGCATCAATCTCCTTACCTAATAAATTAACAAGATTTTCGATTTCTTGCTTTCTTAATTTAAGGCTTACAACATTTGAAATAAGTCTTGCAGAGATTGGGCAAACATCCTCAATAACCTCAAGGCCGTTTTCCTTTAATGTTGAGCCAGTTTCAACAATATCAACAATTGCATCTGAAAGTCCGATTAAAGGGCCAAGCTCAACTGAACCCTCAATTTTAATAACCCTCACATCCATATTTTTTTCTTCAAAAAATCTTCTTGTTACATTTGGGTATTTTGTCGCTATTGTAAGAGCCTTGTAGCCACCATACAAATCCTTACCCTTTTGTGTTGCAAGGGCAAACTTACACTTACCAAAGCCTAAGTCGTACAATTCGTAAAAGGACTGACCCTTTTCTAAAATTGTATCCTTGCCAACTACACCTAAATCACATACACCATGTTCAACATATGTAATAACATCTGCTGCTTTTGCAAGGACAACCTCAATTTCACCGTTACCAATTGGTAGAATTAGCTTTCTGCCCTTGTTAATAACAGCATCGCAGTTATATCCGATTTTTTGAAATAATTTAATTGTATCTTTTTCAAGTCTGCCTTTTGTCAAGGCAATTCTTAATGGCTGCATCTCATTCACCTATATTTAAAATTTCTTTCACACCTGATTTTTCAGCATAAGCCTTTGCTTCTTCCTCAGTTTCAAAAATACTGAACACAGCATTTTTACCACTTGCTACAAGCTCCTTTGTCTTTTCAATAGCCTTAATTTCAAATCCATCCTTAGCACAAACAAGGATTTCCGGAACAGGAGCAGTTGCTCTGGCTCTATCTTTAAGGTTGATTTCTGCAAGGTGGTCAATATTAACTGCAAAGCCTGCAGCACCTGTTGGAAAATCAAAATTATCCATTAGCTTATCATATCTACCACCGGAAATTACTGCATCACCAACACCTGTTACAAAGGCTGTAAAAACAATTCCACTATAGTAATTTGTCTGCTGAACAATACCAAGGTCAAGGGTGATTTTGTCACCAAGTCCAAGAGTTGCTAAGTCTTGATACAGCTCCTTTAAGTATAGGAGAGAATTTTCTGCACTTGTTCCGTTACAAAGTTCAAGTGCTTTTTCAATAACTTCCTCGCCACCGAACATTCGAGGTAGCTTACGGATAGCCGTTACCTCTGGGGAATCAGGTAGCTTGTCAAGAATAACATTAAGACTTGAATAATTCTTACTTTCAATACTTGAGCGAATAGCCTCAACAACCTCTGGGTCAGCATTTAGTCTTTCAACAAGGGCATTGAAAAATCCTGCGTGACCAATTTCAATTCTGAAATCATCAACTGTTTCAGAAAGGCAATCAATGGCTGTTGTCAGAATTTCAAGGTCTGCCCTCTTTCCTGTTGCACCAATAAGCTCAATGCCCATTTGCATAACTTCGTTACTTTTACCCTTTAATGTTGGGTTGTTCTTATACACGGACTGACCATAAAATAGTCTAAGTGGTGTTGTATGGTGCTTTAGTCTTGTTGCTGCCATTCTTGCTATTGGCAAAGTGGAATCAGGTCGCATTACAAGTAATCTACCCTTATTATCAGTTGTTTTAAACATTGTTTCCTGTAAAAAACCAGAGTCCTCCATAGAAAACAAATCATAAAACTCTATACAAGGGGTATCAACTTGAGAATATCCCCTTGAAATAAATATGTTCTTAATCTTTTTCTGTATCCTTGCAGAGGATATACATTCTTCAAACAAATAGTCCTTTGTACCCTCTGGTGTAATCATTAAATTCTTTTTCATACAATACCTCGCTTTAGCACGTTAATATGTTAACACACTAAAAGACTTATGTCAACCATTTTATTTATTTTCAGATTTTTCTTCATTCTTATTTAGAGGCTCTTTGGATATATATTCCTTTGAACGCAATAGCTTTTTGTTAATATCCTTGCCAAGTAGGTTATAAATAACAACAAACGCTGGAACACCCAGTAGCATACCTGCAATACCAAACAGACCACTACCTACAATAACACTGAACAAAATCCAAAGACCAGAAATACCAATTTTGTCACCAATAATCTTTGGTCCTATAATGTTACCGTCAATCTGCTGGAGAGTAATAATTACAACAACAAACCAAAAACATTCTTTAGGATTTATCATTAGAAGTAAAAATGCACTTGGAATTGCACCGATAAATGGTCCAAAGAAAGGAATAATATTAGTTACACCAACAATAACAGAAATCAGTAGAGCATAATCAAATCTGAAAATAGTGAGAACTAAGTAGCAGAGTACACCCATAATAAGTGAGTCAATAACCCTACCTATAATATAGTTACCACAAACATCATTGGACATCTTCGCAACTTCAAAAATTTTATTTTTAAACCTCTTTGGTGCATAGGCTTTTGTAAGCTTACTAACCTGATTACAGAGGGCATCCTTGCAGGATAGGAAATAAATTGATGCAACGATACCAATAATCCAATTATATGCAACATTGTAGATACCTTTAGCAGCATCAATAACCTGTGGGAATATATTGGAGGCAATTTCACTTAATGTTTTTCTTAAGTCACCACCAGAGAAGAGTCCTGTGAACTGATGAATAACATCAATTACACCGTTACTAAGGTTAATAGAAAGACCGAAGGTTGAATTTATCCAATCTACACACTGGTCTAAGGCTTCCTCAAAGGATTTTGCATATGTCGGAAGGGACTTTGAAAGCTCTGCAAAACTTTCTGCAAGGCTTGGAACAATAATAAGCATAAGAAAAACTATAACTATGATTGCTGAAATATATGTTGATAAAATTGCAAAGGGCTTTTTAAGTCCCTTAGCCCTGGGACTTTTTTTATCCAAAAACTTGAAAGCTTTGTTTTCAAAAAAGTTATATGGAAATTTGAGAATGTATGCAATTAAAAGACCATAGATAAAGGGAGTAAGCACAGAGAACACATTACCTATAAATGAAATTGCAACATAGAAATTTGTGATTAAGAAGTACAGAAGTGCTGCAAATGCAACTAAAATCATACCTCTTTTTAGTCTTTTATCCTTCATAATCTACCTCCTAAAACAAGGTCATTTGTGAACTTTCAGGCAAGCCGTTAAGAGAGCCAACTTCACGGAGAGTATCAATAACTGCTTTTGAAACCTTGGTTTTAATAGTCATTTCCTCAACAGATAGATATTCGCCCTTTTTGCCTGTTTCAGCAAGGGAAATAGCGGCAGCCTCACCTATACCTGCAAGGGACATAAATGGAAGTCGCAGTTTATCACCCTCAATAACAAACATTTTTGCCTCAGATTTATAAATATCAACAGGCAGGCACTCAATACCTCTTGCCATCATTTCATTTATAATTTCCAATGTAGCAAACTCTGTCTGTTCCTTGGCTGATGCCTCATTACCCTTTTGCTTAATCATTTTCATTTTGTTTTTAACTGCATCTCTACCCTTCATTACTGTTGCACCGTCAAAATCCTCGCCACGAACAGTAAAGTAGGCTGCATAATAAGCAAGAGGCTTGTGAACCTTGTACCAACCATATCGCAGGGTGGAAATCATATAAGCAGCAGCGTGAGCCTTTGGGAACATATACTTAATTTTCATACAAGAATCAATATACCACTCTGGCACATTATGGTCACGCATTTCTTTGAAATGCTCCTCTGTAAGTAGCTTTGTAGCATTACCCTTACGGACAATTTCCATAATTTTAAATGCCATACCAGGCTCAAGACCTTTGTGCATAAGAGTTGTCATAATGCTATCTCGAGTACCGATAACCTCGGAAATTGTGCAAGTACCGTTTTTAATAAGTTCCTGAGCATTTCCGAGCCAAACATCTGTACCGTGGGATAGTCCTGCAATCTGCATAAGGTCAGCAAAGCAGGTTGGTTTTGCATCTATCATCATTTGTCTGGTAAAGTTTGTACCACATTCTGGCAAACTTAGTGTACCTGTGGCGCATCCAATATCTTCTTCAGTAACACCCAAAGCCTTTGGAGATGTAAATAGTGAATAAACTTCAGGGTCTGACATTGAAACATCCATAACAGGAACGCCTGAGAACATTTCAAGATAATGATAAACTGTTGGAGCATCGTGTCCAAGCTCATCCAGCTTACAAATAGTATCGTGGATAGAATGGAAGTCAAAGTGTGTTGTAATGTTATCGGACTTCATATCATTAGCAGGATGCTGAACAGGACAGAAATCATAGATTTCCATACCCTTTGGAACAACAACCATTCCTCCTGGATGCTGACCTGTGGTTCTTCTTATACCTGTACAACCACTTGCAAGTCGCAGTTCCTCTGCCTTGCTAAGACGATAGCCCTTTTCTTCCTCATATTTTTTTACATATCCAATGGCAGTTTTGTCAGCCACTGTTGCTATTGTACCTGCTTTAAACACATTATCGTGTCCAAAGAGTTCTTCTGTATATCTATGAGATTTACTCTGATATTCACCACTAAAATTAAGGTCAATATCTGGAACCTTATCACCCTTAAAGCCAAGGAAAGTTTCAAATGGGATTTCGTGGCCATCTCTATCCATTAGTTCCCCACATTCAGGGCAATTCTTTGGTGGTAAGTCAAAGCCTGAACCATAACTACCATCTGTAATAAATTCACTATGCTTACATTTACTACAAATATAATGTGGTGCAAGTGGGTTAACTTCGGAAATACCTGACATTGTTGCAACGAAGGAGCTACCAACAGAACCTCTTGAACCAACAAGATAACCGTGGGCCTCACTATCTGCAACCAGCTTTTGTGCTGTCATATAAAGAACAGAGAAACCATAGGTATTGATTGAGTTAAGCTCCTTTTTGAGTCTTGCTTCAACAATTTCCGGAAGTGGGTCACCGTATCTTTCCTTTGCCCTCTTCCAAGTAATTGAGTTAAGCTGTTCCTCAGCACCCTCAATAAATGGTGGGAAATTACCTGGTGGAATTGGTCTTACACTTTCACACATATCAGCAATTTTATTGGTATTCTCTACAACAATTTCATATGCCTTTTCTTCACCAAGATATTCAAATTCCTTTAGCATTTCCTTTGTAGTTCTAAGGTATAAAGGTGCTTGTTGGTCGGCATCATCATAGCCACGAGATGCCTGTAGGATTTTTCTATAGTCGGCATCGTGTGGGTCAAGGAAGTGAACGTCACAGGTTGCAACAACAGGGATATTTAGCTCCTCCCCTAACTTTATAACCATTCGATTGTATTTAATCAAATCCTCCTGTGTAGCCGTTCCCTTTCTAACCATAAATTCATTATTACCAAGAGGCTGAATTTCAAGGTAATCATAGAAGGAAGCGATATCTTTAAGTTCAGCCCAAGGCTTACCGGAAGTAATTGCTCTGAATAGCTGTCCTGCCTCACAAGCTGAACCGATAATAAGTCCTTCCCTATGCTTAATAAGTTCTGACTTAGGTATTCTGGGTTTTCTGTAAAAATATTTTAAATGAGCATAGGAAATCAACTTATATAGATTCTTTAATCCAACTTGATTTTTTACCAAAATTATCTGATGATATGCAGGTAACTTCTTTTGGTCTGAACCATTTAAGTGGGTATTTATATCCAGAACAGAATTAACATCATAATCTTCTTTTAGTCTTTCACATAGACTTATAAAAATTCTTGAAAGAATTTCTGCATCATCAGTTGCTCTGTGGTGATTAAATTCACCAAGTCGCAAAAACTTTGCAACGGTATCAAGCTTACAGTTTTTAATTCCCTTTAAAATACTACGACAAATTACAACGGTATCAATGGAAGTGAGATTATAAGTAACACCCATTCTCTCACAAACATTTTGAATAAAAGATGTGTCAAATGGAGCATTATGAGCAACAAGGACTGCTCCGTCAACAAAGTCAAGAAATGCCTTAACAGCCTCCTCATCCTTTGGGGCATCCTTTACCATACCATCATTTATTCCTGTCAATTCAACAATTTTCTGTGGAATTGGTTTTTCAGGATTTACAAAAGTTTCAAAGGTGTCAATTACAACACCATTCTTTATTTTAACAGCACCAATTTCTGTTATCTTCTCTTTATTAGGTGAAAGACCTGTGGTTTCAATATCAAAGCATACAAATGTACCATCAAGATTTTCGTCTTTTTCACCCTTAACAGCTGAAACAAAGTCATCAACAAAGTAGGCTTCACAACCATAGATAACCTTAATTTTTTCTCCGTCCTTATTGATTTTTTCAGCAGTATTCATAGCCTCTGGGAAAGCCTGTGCAACACCGTGGTCAGTAATGGCAACTGCTTTATGGCCCCATTTATAGGCTCTATTTACAATATCTTTAGCAGATGTAATGCCATCCATATCCGACATATTTGTATGTAGGTGGAGTTCTACTCGCTTACATTCTGCATTGTCAACTACATCAATTTTTTCAGTATAACCGATTGAAGTGGCATTAAGAACAAGCTCGCCTGCATAACGGTCAAATTCAATATCACCCTCTGCAATAATGGTTGCGCCCTTTTTAACATCATCAAGAACCTTTGTAGAGGAAATATCGCCGAAAACCTTTACATTAACTGAACTTGTGTAGTCGGTACACATAATGTTAAAAATATTCTTATCACCAGAACGAGTAACCTTTTTCTCAACGCTGAAAACATCACCCCAAACGGTGATTTTGCCTGTATCCATAGCAATCTCACTCATTGGAGAAGGAGCTTTCTTTATAACTCTACCATAGAGAGGTCTGCACTTTTGGAGATTCACTTGTGGATAAAGACTTTCTCCCTGGCGAACCTCAACATAACCCTCATTATTTTGCTTACGCAGTTCTGCATTATCAACAATACGCTGTTCTTCAATAGCATAGGTTTGAACTACCTTTTTAGCTTCCTCTCTAACTATTGTTTTTTGAACAGTAATTTGCTCCTCAATATAATCTTGATTTTCTGCGTCCATTTCTGTTACACCTTCAACAGAAACTGTGATATCAAGGTTGAATCGCTGTCTTACGAGAGTAATAAGCTCCCTATCAAACTTTTTCGCCTTTAGGAATGCACCACCACCATGCTTTAGATTGATAGTTAGATGATTGTTACTATAGAGAATATCAGCATCCTTAAACGTTCCATTTATTGTTGGGATAGCCTTTTTTAGCTCAAAAATCAAATCATCAAAGCAATTTTCCGAAAACATTTCAGGAGTAAACCTTGGTGATACAAAAACATTGTTCACCATTAGCTTTGAATTTTTGATTTCTGATTTTAGATTTTCAAGTACATCATTAGTAAAATACTTAGAACAAATTAAGACAAATGATATAGAACCCTCTCTTGTATTTACTTTTATATTTTCAACACCTGAAGTCAGGACTTCCTCCTCAAGAGCTTCAAGGCATATATAATCTTTGAATATTTCCTTAACTGTTATCATTTATAATATTCTTTCTTCTTATTCTAATATAGAATTATAATTTATCTATTTCCTCAACTAATCTATCAAGAAGCTGTTCCTCAGGAACTTTACAAATAATTTCACCTTTTTTGAAGATAAGTCCCATTTTGTCACCACCGGCAATTCCGATGTCAGCCTCTCTTGCCTCACCTGGACCATTAACAACACAGCCCATAATAGCAACCTTGATATTTTTCTTGCAATCTTTCAGCCTTTCCTGTGCCTCATTAGCAAGGTTAATAAGGTCAATTTTTGTTCTTCCACAGGTAGGACAAGAAACAAACTGAATACCACCGTCATACATATCAAGGGATTTTAGTATATCCTTTGCTGCATAAATTTCCTTAACAGGGTCTGCTGTGAGGCTAACTCTAATTGTGTCACCAATGCCCTTTACAAGCAAAGCACCAATACCTGCAGCAGATTTTATTATGCCCATTCTCTCTGTACCAGCTTCTGTTACACCAAGGTGAAGTGGATAATCACACTGCTGTGATGCAAGTTCATATGCTTCAACCATATTTTTAACAGAGGAGCTTTTCATAGATAGAACAATATCGTTAAAATCAAATTTTTCAAGTAAAGATGCGTGATACAAAGCACTATCACAAAGTGCCTGCGGTGTCGGACTGCCATATTTTTCAAGAATTGATTTTTCAAGTGAGCCTGAATTAACACCAATTCTAATAGGAATGTTATTATTAGCACAGGCATCAGCCACAGCCTTAACTCTGCTATCATCACCAATATTACCAGGGTTGATACGAATTTTATCAACACCAGCTGCAACAGACTCAAGGGCAAGTTTATAATTGAAATGTATATCTGCCACAACAGGAATACTGATATTTTCTTTTAATACTGAAATCAATTTGACAGCCTCCATATCAGGAACTGCTGCTCTTACAATATCACAACCTGCTTCTTCCAAAGCCTTTGCCTGTTTAATGCTATCCTTAATATTGTGTGCAGGAATGTTGAGCATAGACTGAACTGCAACCCTTGCTCCACCACCTATAAGTACATTTCCTGCTTTTACTTGCTTTTTGCTTGACATAAAATCACCCTAATAATTTGAAAACATCGTTAAAAGCTATTACCACCATTAAAAGAATTAACAGTGCCATACCTACACCGTTAACAATCCCCTCAACCTTTCTTGGAACAGACTTGCCACGGATGGCTTCGATAATCAAGAATACGAACCTACCACCGTCAAGTGCAGGGAAAGGAAGCATATTGAATAAACCAAGGTTAACGGTAATTATCATCATCACATATATAATGCTGTTTACAGCAGACATAAAGCTTGTTTCAAGGCTTTCTGACGCCACTTTTGTTACTGTTGAGGCAATTCCTATTGGACCTGACATTTCATTAAATCCAATTTTACCAGAGAATAGTCCACCAAGACTTGCATATACAAGTTTACAAGTGGAAATAGTCTGCTTAAAGGTTTGGCTTATTACAGAGCCAACAGTCTTTTCAATAGGTTCTACATAAAAGTCCATTGAAACCATAGGCTTTTCTTCATCTGGAGAAAGGTAAGTAAAGAACTGGACATCCTTTAGCAGAACTTCTTCTCCTTTTCTATCAACTAAAACATCGGCAACATATCTCTGCCTTGTTTCCTTAACTTCTATTTCTTCTATTTTATAGTCCTTAACTTTACAAAGCTCATATAAGGACTTTGAATACTCATAATATAATTCTTTAGCAGAATTTTTATCTTTAACAGCATTGATTTCAGTTGCGCCTGTGGAAATAAGGGCATTTATTTCATCAAGTGTTTTTTGAGGAATATTTTCATCATTTTGTACAAGAGTTGCTGCCTGTCTAAAAAGATAATTACAGCAATCCTCTTTGTAAATTTCCAAAGAATCTCCCTTAACCTCTTTAAGCTCAGAAGTGGAAATTGGATAGTTAAAATCCATACTGTTGGATATACCATATCCGTCAATTTCCTTAATTACATCTCCCTTTTCTAAACCTGAATTGGCAGAAAAAGAGGAAACAGGAAAATCTGAAACAGTAGTTGAACCATAGGCATCCTGCTGAACAACAATGACAAACATAAGAAGAAGTCCAAGAATAATATTCATAACTGCACCTGCAACTATAACTATCATTCTTTTCCAAATCTTAGCATTATTAAAAGCTCTTGGTTCAGGAGAATCCTCGTCCTCACCTTCCATAGCACAAAAACCACCTATAGGAAAAATTCTAAGGGAATACTTTGTTTCACCCTTTCCAAAGGATAAAATCTTTGGACCCATACCAAGGGAAAATTCATTAACCTTAATACCACTTTTTTTAGCTGTAATAAAATGTCCGAACTCGTGAATAAAAATGATAAGCTCAAACAAAAGTACAGCAATTAAAACAAGTGCAATAGTTGTTAAAACTGAAGCTATTTTAATCTCCTCCAATTATCTGACAGCATCCATTACATACTGCCTTGCAGATTTATCCGCAATAAGAACATCATCTACGCTCTTTAACTCATTCTTCTCTACATTATGAAGTGCCGAGGTCACTAATTCCCCAATTTCTAAAAATTTTATTTTTCCGTCACGGAACAGTTTGTTGGCAACCTCATTTGCACCATTGACAATGGCTGGTGCAGAGCCACCTATTTCAATAGCCTTTTTACAGGCTGAAAGACATTTGAAAGTTTCATAATCAGGTTTAAAGAAAGACAAATTAGAAATTTCCGTTAAATCAAGCTCTTTAACGGGACTTTCAAACCTGTTTGGATAGGTTATAGCATACTGAATTGGAATACGCATATCAGGAAGTCCAAGCTGTGCTATAACTGAATTATCCACAAACTCAATCATACTGTGGATAATTGACTCTCTGTGTACCACAACATCAATTTTATCCTGTGGCATATCAAAGAGCCAGCTTGCCTCAATAATTTCAAGACCCTTATTCATCATTGATGCTGAATCTATTGTGATTTTTGCACCCATTGACCAATTTGGATGATTAAGTGCATCTTTAACAGTAACATTTTTAAGTTCTTCTATTTTCTTACCAAAGAAAGGTCCACCCGATGCTGTTAAAATAAGCTTTTTAAGTTCCTTTTTTTGATTCATACCCTGCAAGCATTGGAAAATTGCAGAATGTTCACTATCAACAGGATACATATTAACCTTGTTTTCCTTTAAGGCATCCATAACAAGCTGGCCACCTGCAACCAAGGTTTCCTTATTAGCGAGGGCAATATCCTTACCTGCTTTTATTGCACTTATAGTTGGAAGAAGTCCCACCATACCTACAACGGAATTGAGAACCATATCAGCACTACTGATTGTTGATGCCTCAATAAGGCCCTCCATTCCTGCAAGAACCTTAGTGTTAGTATCAGCTATTTTAGTCTTTAGTTCTTTTGCTTTATCCTCACAAAAGACAACAGCAAGAGAGGGATTAAACTCCCTCACCTGTTGCTCTAAAACATCAATATTACTATGTGCAGTAATTGCACATATATTTAACTTTAGCTTTCTTGCTACATCAAGAGCCTGTGTACCAATAGAGCCTGTTGAACCTAAAATTGATATTGTATTAACCATTGTTACCTCTTAAATAATAATGATTGTGAATAAAGATACTATATATACAAGTGGTGCAGTAACCACAACACTGTCAAAACGGTCAAGCATACCACCGTGACCTGGAATAATATTACCATAGTCCTTGATTCCTAAATGCCTTTTGATAATAGAAAAGCTAAGGTCACCAAGGATAGAAAGTGGTGTGTTAATCAGACCGATAATAACAAGTGCCCAAAAGTTCACATAATCATATCCAAAAATAAATCTAAAAATTAGTCCAATAATTAGTGAACATACAAGACCTGAAACAAGTCCACCAAGTGCGCCCTCTACAGTCTTTTTAGGACTAATTTTAGGACAAAGCTTATGGTTACCATACTTCACTCCAACAAAATAGGCACCGGCATCTGCACACCAAGGAATTGCCATAATAAGTACAGCAAAAAAGGCACAGTATGCAGGATAAGATGTAGTCATACAAGATATTGTTGCAACACCTACCGAAATAATGGTTGAAATGAAAAAGGCATATGTAATCTCGCTAAGCTTTATTTCCTCGTGGAAGAAAACCATAACGAAAAGCATTGCCACCATATAAACAAAAAATGGAACAAACCAGAAGCTGGTGAAAGAAACCATTGGCAACGCAAATGCAAAAGCAAGACATAGACTGCTAACCTTATAATTATTAAGCATTTTTCTTGCCATAAGACCTTCACTCACCATAATTACACTCAAAAGTGAAAGCAAAACTGTGGTTATAAATGGTGTTAAAAATTGACTAAGAAGCAAAATAATAACTACTGCTGAACTGCCAATAACACCGGACATAACTCGTGTTTTCATACCTATCCTCCTATACCCCGCCAAACCTTCTATTTCTCTTGGCATATTCTATAAGGGCATAATTCATATCGTTAAAATCAAAATCTGGCCACAGCTTATCCATAATCACATATTCAGAATAAGCTGACTGCCAAAGAAGAAAGTTTGATGTTCTATATTCACCTGACGGTCTAATAATAAGATCAGGGTCTGGTTGACCTGCAGTATAGATATTATCAGAAATCATTTTTTCATCAATTTCTTCTGCCGAAATTTCCCCATTTTTAACTTTTTCTGCAATAGCCTTAGTTGCCATTACAAGCTCATTTCTGCCACCATAGTTCATAGCAAGGTTGAGAACCATACCGTCTCGGTCCTTACTACCTTCTACGGCATCCTTCATAAGAGCTTGAATATCATCACTAAAGGCAGTAGTATCACCAATAAACTTTAGAACAATAGTATCATCCTGGAAATCCCTCAATGCCTCCTCTAAATACTGCTTAAACAGTTTCATAAGAGCGCCAACTTCGTCCTCAGGTCTTTTCCAGTTTTCGGTGGAAAAGGCATACATTGTAAGGTACTTAATGCCAATATCACTGCAATATCTGATAATCTTTCTGAAATTGTTAGCACCGGCAGAATGACCAGCACTGCGAGGTAAACCACGCTTTTTTGCCCATCTGCCGTTACCGTCCATAATTATTCCAACATGCTCAGGTAAGATTATATCATCAATAGTGTATTCTTTCTTTTTCTTAAAAATAGCCATATCAGATTGCCATTATTTCTTTCTTCTTCTTTTCGGAAAGAGCATCTACCTCTTTTACAAACTTGTCAGTAGCTTCCTGAATCTTCTTTTCTCCGTCCTTCTGGTCATCCTCAGTAATATCGCCAGCCTTTTTAAGAGCCTTGATTTTATCAATAGCATCTCGTCTTGCATTACGAATCTGAACCTTAGTATCTTCACCCATTTTGCTAATATCCTTAACAATATCCTTTCTTCTTTCCTCTGTTAGAGGTGGGAAGATAAGACGGATAACCTTACCGTCATTCTGTGGGTTAATACCAATATCAGAAACCTGAATTGCTCTTTCAAGAGCCTTTAGTAGAGATGTGTCCCAAGGCTGAACAACCAATGTTCTTGCCTCTGCAATAGAAACAGAAGCAACCTGATTTACAGGTGTTGGTGTTCCATAATAATCAACTGTCACCTTATCAAGTACACCTGGGTTTGCTCTGCCTGCTCTGATTGAAGAATACTCTGCATCAAGGTGTTCCACTCTTCTCTGCATTTTATCCTTTGTTGCGCTAATTACACTATTCATATTATCCTCCATTAACAGCAAATTGTGCCGATTTCTTCGCCACAAACAGCCTTATAAATATTCATTGGTTCTTCAACACTGAAAACAAGTATTGGCATATTGTTATCCTTACAAAGAGATGCTGCTGTGCTATCCATAACAGCTAAGTTATTTGCAAGAACCTCATCATAAGTAACCTTATCGTACTTCTTAGCATTAGGGTTCTTCTTAGGGTCGCTATCGTAAACTCCGTCAACCATTGTTGCCTTCATAATAACATCAGCATCAATTTCAACTGCTCTTAGAGCAGCTGCTGTGTCTGTGCTAAAGAATGGGTTACCTGTGCCACAACCAAAAATAACAACTCTGCCCTTCTGTAAATGACGAACAGCTCTGTTTCTGATGTATGGTTCAGCAACCTGTGGCATTGAAATCGCTGTCATTACTCTAACAGGAACACCTGCCTGCTCCAGAGTATCGCCAACACCAAGTGCATTGATAGCAGTAGCAAGCATACCCATATGGTCTGCTCTTGTTCTATCCATTTTTCCTGATGATCTACCTCTCCAGAAGTTACCACCACCTACAACGACAGCAACCTCAACGCCATCATCAACGCAAGCCTTTATAGCCTTGCAAAATGATTCAACAATATCAAAGTTGATACCCTTCTTTTCCTCACCGGCTAAGGATTCACCAGAAAGTTTTAGTAAAACTCTTTTGTATTTATTTTTCATAAATTACTCGCTCCTATCCACGATAGTATTTTTATACAGGATAATTATAACCTATTTCTGTCATATTGTAAAGATTAAACTAAATAATTTAGAAAAAAGATAAACAAAAATGAGCTATAGGAAAAATCAAACCTATAGCTCATTGGAATTATGTGTTATTTTTTAACTGTAATCTTGCACTGTGCGTACTTCTTTGAGCCGTCCTTTGCTATTGCTCTTACATACGCAGTACCCTTTGCCTTTGCAGTTACAACACCCTTTGAAGTTACTATAGCAACATTTGTATTTGTTGACTTCCAGCTAACTATCCTTACATTAGCAGTACTTGGATAAACAGTTGCCCTTAGGGTAGATCTGCTACCCTTCTTTAGAACCTTAGAAGTTGCATTTAGCTTAATTTTAGTTACTGGCTGTTTAACTGTAACCTTGCACTGGGCATACTTCTTAGAACCATCAAGTGCTGTTGCTCTGATGTATGCTGTACCCTTTGCCTTAGCTGTTACAATACCTGTTTGTGTAACTGTTGCAACCTTTCTGTTTGTTGTTGTCCACTTAACAGTCTTGTTTGTTGCATTACTTGGGCTAACTGTAGCCTTTAGTGTAAACTTGCCACCTCTGTTAAGTGCCTTTGCTGTTGCGTTTAGCTTAACAGCTGTTACAGGCTGTTTTACTGTAATCTTGCACTGTGCGTACTTCTTAGAGCCATCCATAGCAGTTGCTCTGATGTATGCTGTACCCTTTGCCTTTGCTGTAACAACACCTGTTGATGTAACTGTTGCAATTTTTGAATTGCTTGTAGTCCACTTAACAGTTTTATTTGTCGCTTTACTTGGGCTAACTGTAGCCTTTAGTACTGTTCTTGAACCTCTGTTTAGTGTTTTTGAAGTGTAATTTAACTTTACTGTTCTCACCTTAACAACAGGATTATCTACATCAATAAACATAATATCATAATCGTTTGCATACTTTTCAACAACAGAGCCAGTTTTTCCATAAATAATCAAGTCATCGCAACCGCCGAAAGCATAGTATCCAATTGATGTTACACTTTCTGGAATTGTTATGCTTTTTAAACTGTAGCAATCAGAAAATACCCAACCACCAATGTTAGTTACACTATTTGGAATTGTTGCACTTGTTAGATTGTAGCAATCAGAAAATGCCCAATCTCCAATGGTTGTCACGCTATCTGGCACTGTTATATTTGTTAGCCTTACGCAACCTTCAAATGCATTTTCACCAATGTTAGTTACACTATTTGGAATGGTTATGCTTATTAGATTACAACAACCATCAAACAGCCCGTTTTCAATGGTCGTCACAGTATCTGGAATTGTTATGCTTGAAAAACTTTCACAATAACAAAACGCACTTTCACCTATGCTTATTACGCTATTAGGTATTGTTATATTAGTTAGACTTTTACAATGAATAAACGCTCTATCTCCAATAGTTGTGATGCTATTTGGAATTATTAAACTTGTAATACTTGCACGACCCGAAAATGCCTCATCACCAATAGCTGTTACAGTATGACCGTCAATTTCTGATGGTATTACTTTTACTGAATCTCCACCGGTAACACCAGTAATTTCTGCAGTTTCATCTTCAAGTAATTTATACTGATATGAAACAGGTTTTGTTCCATTACTGATAAACTTAAAACCATTTTCAATTGCGTAATCCTCAGCTACCGAAGCAGTATATGCTGTGATTGTGAAATTTCTTATTGGACTATAATCGCTCTATTCATCTTCATAAACATATCCTAATGCCTCATATCCAATATAATTTACACTGTCTGGAATAGTTATACTGGTTATTTCTTTGGAATAAGAAGTAAAGGCATGGTCTCCAATATATGTTACAGTATATCCATCAATTTCTGACGGAACAATAATGTTAGTATCACTACCATTATAACAAGTGATTTCAGCTGTCCCCCCATCAATCAGAATATATTCAAAATCCCCAATTGATGCACCCGACTCTACTACCTCTATGCTTTTGGCACTTGAGGAAGTTGTGGCAACAGGAATGATTCTAAGTAGCATACACAAAGACAATACTGTTGATAATAATTTTTTCATTATTATTCCTCCTAAAATAAAGAATGTTCAGACGGCAGAAAAACCTGCACCAAAGGGTGCAGGCTTTTCATTAACTATTGATAATATCAAATAGTTCGTTGGAAAAGTTATAAATATCTTTTCTATCATCCTTTGTAAAGGATATAGCTGGACGAGGGTGGGTATTGTACTGTCCTGTTAGCATATATGGAATATCATAACCCCACTTTACCCCCTGTTCCTTCAACTTATGTGTATGTTCCTCAATAATCTTTAGAATAGGCTCAACTTTATACTTTGGATTTTTAAGGAAACCAAGAAGAAGCTCAAGTGCGCAGTTACCTGCACCTCTGCCCATTCCGTCAACTGTAGCGTCAAGGTAGCTAACGCCCTGTGTCATAGCCTCAATAGTATTTGCAAAAGCAAGCTGTTGATTATTATGTGCGTGGATACCGGAAACCTTACCATACTGCTCTGCTTTCTCTGTGTAAAGCTCTGCAAGGTTACGAGCCTGTTCTGGATAAAGAGAACCATAACTATCAACAATATAAAAAGCATTTACAGGTGTCTGTCCCAATATATCAAGAGCAGAAACAATATCTTCTGTTCTTGCCTTTGATACAGCCATAATATTTATTGTTGTTTCATAGCCTTTTTTTGCTGCATCTTCAATAATTTCTACAGCAGCAGGAATTGTATTGATATAAGTGGCTACACGAATTAGGTCAATAGGACTTTCCTTTTTAGGAAGAATATCTTTCTTAAAGTCTGTTCTGCCAACATCGGCCATAACAGCAATTTTCATATTAGTTTTGTTGTCACCAACAATAGCTCTTATGTCCTTATCATCACAGAACTTCCACTTGCCAAAGTCATCAGGATTGAAAATTTCCTTAGAGGCTTTGTAGCCAAACTCCATATAGTCAACGCCAGCGTTAACATTTGCATTATACAAATCCTTAACGAATTTATCATCAAATCTAAAATTATTACAAAGACCACCGTCACGGATTGTTGCGTCAACAACACGGAGGTCTTTTCTAACGGTTAGAAGATTGCCCTTTTGTGCCATTATACTTCCTCTTTCTGTAATTTTCTATTTATTAAGTGATTATATCACTAATTCATAATAATATCAAGTAGCTTTGTAGTTTAAGATTTAAGACTTTAAACTGCTAAAGTGTTTAGTTTACAAAAAGGAGTGGCATTGAAGCCACTCCTAAATAGCAATTAGAATTAGCCCTTAACAGCTGCTGCAACCTCTGCTGCAAAATCGTCATTTCTCTTTTCAAGACCTTCGCCCTTTTCAAAACGAACGAATTCCTTGATTACGATTGAGCCACCAAGTGCCTTTGCTGTGTTGTCTGTGTACTGCTGAACAGAAATCTTATTTTCCTTAACGAAAGCCTGGTCAAGAAGGCAGTTTTCTTTATAATACTTGCCAATCTTACCCATAACAATCTTTTCAGCAATAGCCTCTGGCTTACCAGAATTGATAACCTCAGCCTTCATAATTTCCTTTTCGTGTTCAATAACCTCAGCAGGAACATCTTCCTTTGTGAGGTATGGTGTGTTAAGAGCTGCAATCTGCATTGCAACATCCTTACCATATGTTACGAACTCAGCCTTGTCAGCTAAGTCTGTGTCAAAGTTTACGAGAACGCCAATAACACCACCAGCGTGAACATAACCAACACAAGCGCCTTCCATAAGCTTGAAACGACGAATCTTAATGTTTTCGCCGATAACCTGAATCTTCTCCTGAAGAAGCTCAGCTACAGTCTTATCTGTGCCAACTGCTGTGCAGTCCATAAGTGCGTCAACATCAGCTGGAGCATTATCCATAACTGTCTGTGCGCAAGTCTGAACAAAGTTTCTGAAATCTTCGTTCTTAGCAACAAAGTCTGTTTCAGCGTTAACTTCGATAACAACACCCTTTTTGTTATCATCTGAAGTCATAGCGAAAGCCATACCTTCAGCAGCAATTCTGCTTGCCTTTTTAGCTGCCTTTGCAAGACCCTGTTCTCTTAAAAAGTCAACAGCCTTTTCCATATCGCCGTCTGCTTCAACTAATGCCTTTTTACAGTCCATCATACCGCAGCCAGTCTGTTCTCTTAATGTCTTTACATCTTTTGCTGTAAATGCTGCCATTTATATCATTCCTTTCATATATTGAAAGAATAACTTACATTATTCTTCTGTTGTTTCTTCCTCTGTAACCTCAGCAGCGCCCATCTGGCCTTCTCTGCCTTCGATAACTGCGTTAGCCATTGCACCAGCGATAAGCTTAACTGCACGGATAGCATCATCGTTACCAGGGATAACATAATCAATTTCATCAGGATCGCAGTTTGTATCAACAATAGCAACGATTGGAATGTTAAGCTTCTTTGCTTCTGCAACTGCAATTCTTTCTTTTCTTGGGTCAATGATAAAGAGAGCACCTGGGAGTTCTTCCATATCCTTGATACCACCGAGGAACTTTTCAAGCTTTTCAATTTCAAGGTTTAGCTTGATAACTTCCTTCTTTGGAAGTAGGTCGAATGTGCCGTCTGCTTCCATAGCACGGAGCTGCTTTAGACGATTAACTCTTCTTCTGATTGTTGTGAAGTTAGTCATCATACCACCGAGCCATCTTGCGTTTACATAGTAAGCGCCTGCTCTTAAAGCTTCTTCCTTAACAGATTCCTGAGCCTGCTTCTTTGTACCAACAAAGAGAACGCTCTTGCCTTCTGTTGAGATTTCCTTAATGAAGTTATATGCCTCATCAAGCTTTTTAACGGTCTTCTGTAAATCAATAATATAGATACCGTTTCTTTCTGTGAAGATGTACTCAGCCATCTTAGGGTTCCATCTTCTTGTCTGGTGACCAAAGTGTACACCAGCTTCTAATAGCTGTTTCATTGAAACTACTGCCATTTTTAATATCCTCCTTTAGGTTATATCCTCCGTGAATGTTATTGATTTAATCATCATAAGCATTAACCCACCAAGATGATTAACATTCACGTGCGTAATGCAATAGATATTTTACCATATAAAAAAGGAAAAATCAAGTGCTTTTGTTAGAAAAAACACTTGATTTAGCATAATTTTATCTATCAAAAAATCTTACATCCTTAAAGGTAAGTATATAGTCCTGTTTTTCGTGCCATTTACTTTCGCAAAGTCTTGGATTATAGAAGTAGAGAAGTCTATGCTGAACAGCTGAGTGGCCTTGCTTTAAAATATATTTTACAGCCTTTCTGGCAGCCTCATTTGGTTTATACTTAATACTACCATCATATCCGTAGCCTATACGAACGGATTCAATAGATTTAAATCCAGCATAATAATATGTATCCCTAATGGCTTGTGCAACAAGGCAACAACCAGTAAATCCCATTGTACCAGCCTCACCCATTACAAGTCGTTCGGCAATATCAAGGTCCTTTTCTGTCATTTCAACCTTCATACCGTCATACTTATAGTTTTTATCAGGATTTTTAATAGCTACAAGATAGCCTGCTGAAAGCTGACTATCTATTGAAGATTGAGATGGGATTGGTAAAGTTTTTAGCTTTTTACCCTTAACATCCATATCCTTGCCAACCTTATCATAGCTAAGTGTTGTTTCCTTAATAGCTGTGGTTGAGATATTTTCCTCTGAGCCAACCTCGGTAGGAGTCTTTTTATTTTTCTTAACAGCTACCTGATACTGCTTTGTTGGTGACTGAACATTTTCATTTGTAGGTGAAGTAACCTCCGGTTCAGTAACAATAGCCTCACCGAACATATCAAAGGCATTTCCTTTGCCCATACCAACTTCGGAATTTTCCTCTCCTTCACAAACCACACCGATTTCATCGTTATAAACATTTTCCGTCAATGCTGTTATATCGGAAAAAACAGTTACAATAGGAGCTACAATAACTAAGGCTATAAGAAATACAACTAAGATTTTCACTCTCACTGATAAATTCATTATAATTCCTTCTTTGTTTTTCACATATGAATACAACTACCATTATAATACAATACTTTTGATTTTTCAACAGGTATATAGCTATTTTCTTCTTTTAAATCCACTGAAAAACTTTTTTCGTGAGGGAGTTGGTAAATTCCAATCAACAAGGATAGTATCCTCCCCAATTAGTCCAATGTTACTCCAAGGAATTATGTAATCATTTTTTCTGCCAAATAATCCAAAGCACCGAAAGCCACCATAAATTATAAGGGATTTAAGCTTGGCGCACTCTGCGTCAATTTCAAGGTCATCTACAAAACCTATTCTACAACCATTACAACGATTTATTACCTCCTTATGTCTAAGCTCATAAAAACTACAATTCATAATTTCCTCCGTTGACATTCTAATTATCCTCTGTTAAAATTGATATGTAAAATATATTATAATTATTACTTATGGAGGAATTTATGAACTACAAATTATTCAGCGATTCAACCTGCGATTTAACTCCTGAACTTGCAGATGAATTAGGAATTGAAATTATTCCAATGCAATTCTCCCTTAATGACAAATTCTACAATCATTATTTGGACGGCAGAGAAATGTCACACAAGGATTTTTACAAGGCACTTACTGAGGGTGCTGATGTTAAAACTGCTCAGGTTCAATATGAAACCTTTGCAAAGTACTTTGAACCAACATTAAAAGAGGGCAAGGATATTATTTACATATGCTTTACATCAGGTTTAAGTGGTACATATAACACAAGCAAAATTGTTGTTGATGAATTACTTGAAAAATATCCTGACAGAAAAATTACCGTTATTGACTCTTTGTGTGCTTCTGCAGGTGAGGGTTACCTCTGTTACCTTGCAGGTCTTAAGTACAAAGAAGGATATTCATTTGATGATATGTGCGCATATATTGAAGATATAAAGCTAAAAATCGTTCATTTCTTCGTTGTAGATGACCTTGACCTACTAAAGAAGGGTGGAAGAATTGGTACATTATCTGCTGCCTTTGGCAAGGCCTTACAGATTAAACCTCTCCTTTCAGTTGACTTTGAGGGTAAGCTTGTAGCAGTTGCAAAAATCAGAGGTAACACAAAGGTGTATTCAACCCTATTTGACAGAATCATAAGAGACGGTGAAAATCTCTCTGAACAGACTATTTTTGTGGCACACGCAGATTGCCCAGAAAAAGCAGAAAAGCTAAAGGAAATGATTTCACCTTATGTTAAGGAAGTTCTTACTATGCAGATAGGACCTATCATCGGAAGTCACGTTGGCAAGGGTATGTGTGCAATGCTTTGTCTTGGAAAAAGAAATTTGTCATAAATCACACATAATAAAAAATTAGTGGTACAGTTTTTTGCTGTACCACTTTTTTACGCCATATTTTATTCTTTATGATTATCACGATTTATCTGTAAAAGGCACATCATAAATATTCCTAAAATTGCTCCGATAAAAAGCCCCAATATAAAAGCTAATATCATAAAATTTTCACCTACTATCTGACATTTTAATATGTAGCATTGTGAGATAATTATTACAGGGTGAGAGAATGACAATTTATATAGATACTTTGATTTTCACTAATGTCATTATTGATTACATTCTGCTGATTATCACTGGAGATATTCTCAAAATCAATTATAAACATTATAGAATTGTTTTATCCTCTATTTTCGGAGGGATTACCTCCTTAATAATATTATTGCCCAGCTTAAATTTTTTATTCAATACTTTAATTCAAATTATTATTTGTTGTACTATAATTCTTCTGGCATTTGGTTTTAAAAGCATAAAATGTTTTGTTAAAAGGATATTTATATTTTTCCTCATTACCACCTGTTTCACAGGTATAATTTTCTTTTTAATAAGCAAAATTAAAACCAACTTTATTTCTATTAACAATAACATAGTATATTTTAATATATCACCTATTTTACTAATAGTGCTGACTTCTATTGCATACTTAATTTTAAGTTTTATTGGGAAAATCAAAATTGATAAAAGAAATTTAGTACACAAAATTTCTTTTGTATTTCAAGGGAAGGAATATAAATTTATATCAAGATACGACACCTGTTGTAACATAAAAGAACCTTTTAGTGGAGGTGAGGTTATACTTGTAGAAAAAAATTTGCTTGATAAAATAATTGTTCCAGATGGCTATTATAGAATAATACCCTTTAATTCATTGGGAGGTGAAGGTATAATAAAAGGTTTTAGACCAGAGGAGCTTTACATAGACAATGTAAAAATAACACAAACAGTTTACATTGGTATTACAGAAGGAGTCTTTAAGGATGAAATTGGCTCTGTATTCAACTACAAAAATATATGTGAGTGATTATTATGATTAAAACCCTGATTTACAAAATTAAGAAGGCTTTTCTCGAAAACAATGTTTTTTACATCAACAGTAGCGAAACCTTGCCACCACCTCTTAGCAAGGAGGAGGAATTAGATTTATATAAAGGAATATCAGAGGGTAATGAAAAGTGCAAAAACAAGTTGATTGTACATAATTTAAGGCTTGTTGTTTATATTGCAAAGAAGTTTGAAAGCTCAAATGTTGCTATTGACGATTTAATTTCCATTGGTACTATCGGACTAATTAAGGCAGTGAACACCTTTTCTCCCGACAGATGCATTAAACTTGCAACCTACGCATCAAGGTGTATTGAAAATGAAATTTTAATGCACCTTAGAAAAACATCAAATTCAAAAAATGAAGTTTCCATAGATGAGCCACTGAATACGGATTGGGACGGTAATGAGCTTTTGCTTTGTGACGTTCTTGGCAGTGAACCAGATATAGTAAACAAGGATATTGAAAAGGAGCTTGAAAAGAACTTACTTTTGCAAGCAGTTGACAGGCTAAACCCAAGAGAAAAACAGATTATGGAAATGAGGTTTGGACTAAAAAACAAAAAGGAATTTACTCAAAAACAGGTTGCTGACCAGCTTGGAATTTCCCAATCCTACATATCAAGGCTTGAAAAGAAAATCATTAAAAGGCTGAGAAACGATTTGAAAAAGGTGGTATAAAAAAGAGTCGAATTACTCCGACTCTTTTCTATCATAATTATCAAGAAGTGTTATTGTTTTACCATTGGTTTTATACCCAGGGAAAGTATCAAGGCACACGGAATGAATACTATTGAATATACTCTTTTCAACATTAGGGTTAATCTTTTTTAATTCCTTAATTAAATTCTTCATTTCGTGTCTTTTAGAATTGCTGTTTCCGTTTTTCTCCAGAACAATATCCTCAGTAAATCTACAGGCGCACTGAATAAAATGTAAATCATTGTACCTTGCCCAAGCTATTATATCCTCCTCGTGGATACAATACATTGGACGGATTAACTCCATACCTTCAAAATTGGTACTATGTAGTTTTGGGGGCATTGTCTGTAGCTGAGAACCATAAAACATACCAAGTAAAGTGGTTTCGATAACATCATTAAAGTGATGACCAAGGGCGATTTTGTTGCAACCGAGATTTTGAGCGATTTTATAGAGATGACCTCTCCTCATTCTTGCACATAGGTAACAAGGATTTTTCTCTGTTTTATTTGCGACACTGAAAATATTTGTTTCAAAAATTTCTATAGGTATATGAAGTAATTTTGCGTTTTCTTCAATCTTTTCCCTATTTTCCCTATTATAACCAGGGTCCATAACTATGTACTTTACTTCAAATGGAACTTCGCTGTACCTTTTAAGCTCCTGAATTAGCTTTGCAAGTAGCATTGAATCCTTGCCACCTGATATACATACAGCTACCCTATCCCCTGCATTTATGAGCTTATACTCCTTCATAGCAATAATAAAAGGATTCCATATTTTTTTACGATACTTTTTTATTATACTTCTCTCAACAATTTCGTGCTTTTGTAATTCTCTACCCATAGTTATCTCCAAAAATATACTTTACTAATTTATATCACATTTTATTATTTATATCAAGTGTTAGTGGCTGTAGCAAAATTTTCTGCTACAGCCACTATTACATTACTCTGCTGTTGTTAAAGTCATATCCTCTAAATTATTGGAAATGCCATCCATAGCATCATCTACTACATCTCCTGCATCTCTGACGCCATTTTCAACACCATCCTCAATATCTCCAATAATGCCATTACCGTCAGAAACTGAACCATTCTCCTTCATATCTGAATTATTACTTGTGGAGGAAGAAACGGAAGTTGATTCAGAAGTTGACTGAGAGGTAGTGGATGTTGAAGTTGAAGTTGTGGTTGCTTTTTCATTCTGTTTATCCTTTGAGCCACAACCAACCAAAGTAAATGCCATTAGAACTGCAATAAGTGCTGGTACTAAAAATTTTTTCATATTATCTTATCACCTCATAAAAAATTACCGCACCAAAAAGGTACGGTAATAGTTTGTTACAAAAATTCTAAATTATGAGTTTTATGGATATATTCTTTGAATAATTTTCTTGGAATCATTTTCCCATCTAAAAATAGTCAGACTTCCGTCATCATTAAACTCAACGCAAAGTCCATTTTCTTTGCCATTTTTAAAGTTTGTTGCATAGGAAAATTTTCCATATTTATCAAATCTTACACCAACACCCTCTGGCTTATTATCCAGCCAACCACCTGCGTGGAATGAGCCGTCAGAGGAACGGATACCTAAACCAAAGCCATCTCTCTTGTTATCCTTCCAGTCACCTGTATAGCAAAGTCCTCCGTCCTTATAGTAGAAAGAACCAAAGCCATTTCTCTTGTTGTGACTGTAGTTACCCTCGTAGGCAGTTTTTCCGTTAGACATTTCAGTTCTACCGTAGCCGTCACGCTGGAGTTCATCATTCACATCGCCAAAGTAGAGGTATTTTTCACCACCACTATTTATGATAAGGTCAGCATCTTTTTGATTATTTTCTTGAGAGGTTGCTGAAGCAAACCTTATTGGGGATTCTCCCTCAGTTTCAAGTTGCTGTTTTGCCCCACCTTCAAGCATAGCCTCAATTACCTGCTTTAGTATCAAATCATTATCAAGGTTGTCCTTGATTTCATCTGTAGTTGCAGAAGTCTTCTCAACAGAAATTTCAGTAGGTTCTATATCCTCTGTTTCTTCATCTGTCATAATATCTGTTTGTTCTATTGAAGGGATTTCTTCAAGTGTTTCTTCAAAAGCATCTACAGGAATTTCCTCACAATTTTCTTCTGTAGGTTCTGTTGTAGTTTCTTCTAAAGCTTCTTTTATTTCTTCTACAGAATTTTCTAATACTTCTTCAGAAATATTTTCAGCTACTTGACTATCAACTGATTCTAAAGTTTCTGCTGATAATTCTTCAATAATATCTTCTTTGTTTTCTTCTTCAAGAGAATTATCTTTATTGATTTCTTCTTCAAAAGAAAAATACTCCACCTTATCAATATCATAGGTTTCATTCATATTTCTTTTAAGGTTGAAGTCATTGTCTTTAAAATTAAAACCAGACTCCTTATCCTCTTGAGTGATATAAACCTTTGGAGTTTTTTCAGAAAGAATTTCGTTTTTTATTTCTTTTAAAACATTTTGAACATTTTCAATTTCTTCCGGAGTACCAAAATATACAAGGCCAAGATTAGTAAGGGCAGTAACTGAAATATATGGATTTTTCTCTCTAAGCCTATTTTTTACAAGCTCACTTTCGTTAATTTGTAACATTCTAAGAGTAGTGTCAACGCCTTTACTACGGATATATAGAACTGATGAACCGTTCTCTTTACCACTTGAAATAACAGCTGTTTCACTATCCATTGTAAATGTAACCTGTTTTAAAATATGGTCGTTTGAATACTCTGCCCAACAGATTTTCTCCCCGTTATCATTATATGTTCTGATTTCATAGGAATTAACAGAAACAATAACAGAGTCCTCCATAGTCTTTTTATTCTTTTGTACAACCCATTTCATGGCCTTATTCTTTTCAAGATTATATGTGTATTTTATGGTAACATCCTGAACATTCTGAACCAGCTTATCGTTCTGACGGCGATTGTGCTCAAAATAATTTTTTCTTACCTTTGCAAGTACATCATCCTGTACATTAAATGGGATAAACGAATTTATAGACAGACCGTAGATTACAAGGTCCTCAGGATAGAAAATCGACATATTTTTTACTCCCTTTATTCAAGTAAAGGCACAGTTTACCACTGTGCCTTTTATATTTCGGACTGATTAACAGTTACATAGAGATAGTCTTTGCAATATTGTAAAGGTCAATATCAAATACTCTCTTCATTTCAAGAGCTTCTGTAATATCAAAGTCAACAATCTTGCCACCCTGCATTGCAACAACTCTCTTAGACTTACCCTCTGCAAGCAAATCAACTGCCTTGTGACCCATCTGGGAAGCTACTACTCTGTCACGAAGTGTTGGTGCGCCACCACGCTGTACATGACCAAGGATAGTTGCACGGGACTCAATGCCTGTACGGTTTTCAATATATTTTGCAATATCAAAAGAACCACCAACACCCTCAGCAACAACAATGATAAAGTGCTGTTTGCCAAGCTTTCTTGTTTCGAGAATTCTTTCAATAACATCTTTTTCAAGGTTATATTCAACCTCAGGAACAAGAATTGCAGTTGCACCACAGCTGATACCTGTCTGCAAAGCAATATCGCCACATCTTCTACCCATAACCTCAACAACTGAACATCTGTCGTGGGACTGAGATGTGTCACGAATTTTGTCAACCATTTCCATAGCTGTATTCATAGCTGTGTCAAAACCAACTGTGTATTCACTACAAGCAATATCGTTGTCAATAGTACCTGGAATACCAACACAAGGAACACCTGCATCAGAAAGTGCTCTTGCGCCCATAAAGGAGCCGTCGCCTCCAATAACTACTACACCGGTAACGCCCATTTCTTCACAGTTCTTTGCTGCCTTTTTTATACCCTCAGGCTTTGGAAACTCCTTACTTCTTGCTGTATAAAGCATAGTGCCACCGTTGCTAAGAATATTAGTAACAGAACGGAGGTCAAGCTCCATATAATCCTTGTTTAGAAGTCCACGGTAACCTCTCTTGATACCGATTACATCAAAGCCCTTATTGATACCTGAACGAACAACTGCTCTTACTGCAGCGTTCATACCTGGTGCGTCACCACCACTTGTTAGGACTGCGATTTTGCCTTTAGCCATATTTATCTCCTCCTGGAAGTTATTTGTAAAATATATGTGGTTACTATTACTCCACTTCTCAATATACTATTATAATAAATAATAGAAAAATAATCAAGTACTTTTTTATTTATAATCAGAATATAAGAAAAAAAGGAGTGAAAATAAAAATCCACTCCATATTTTTAGGCAAAAGTTTGATTAAATCTTGTAAGAAATGCCTTTGTACGAGGGTTCTGAGGATTGCCAATAACCTGCTCAGGTGTGCCTTCCTCTGCAATAACACCGTCATCCATAAAAATAATTTTATCTGCAACATCTCTTGCAAACTCAATTTCGTGGGTAACAACTATCATTGTGCTGTCAGAAGATTTTAGTGCCTTAATAACATTTAGTACTTCACCTGTAAGCTCTGGGTCAAGAGCTGATGTTGGTTCGTCAAAGCAAAGAATGTCCGGATTAAGGGCAAGTGCTCTTGCAATAGCAACTCTTTGCTTTTGACCACCGGATAATTGACAAGGGTAATGCTCAATTCTGTCAGTAAGACCAACTCTGTCAATAAGCTGACGAGCATTCTCCTCGATATTCTCTGGTGTATCAATCTTAAGCATATTTGGTGCAAGGGTTACATTTTTGAGAACATCGTACTGTGGAAAAAGGTTAAAGTTCTGAAAAACAAGACCAAAGTGAAGTCTGTTCTTGCGAACCTCAGCATCCTTAATTTTTTTATTGGAACTGCCGTCATATATTACATTCCCATTTATGGAAATTGTACCTGTTCCAGCAGTTTCAAGGAAGTTAAGGCAACGAAGAAGTGTTGTTTTGCCACTTCCTGAAGAACCAATAACTGACAGAACCTCGCCCTTTTCAAGACTAAAATCAATACCCTTGAGAACCTCTGTTTTACCAAATTTTTTATGTAGATTTTTTACTTCTAATATAGCCATAATTAACTCCTGAAATAGCTGAGCTTCTTTTCAATGTATCCAAAGAGAAGTGTGAGAAGTCCACAGAATAGTAGATAGAATGCTGCTGTGTAGAACAGAGGCCAAATAAGACCTGCCATTTTGATGTAATCCTGTCCACACCAAATAATTTCATAAACAGCAATAATTCTTGCAAGAGAAGTATCCTTTACAAGGGTTATAATCTCGTTACTCATAGGAGGAACAATATTTTTAATAACCTGTAGAAGAACAATCTTGAAGAATATTTGGGATTTTGTCATTCCTAAAACATATCCTGCCTCATACTGTCCTTTAGATACAGACTCAATACCACCTCTGTAAATTTCTGAAAAATAACAGGAATAGTTAATTACAAAGGCAATTAAGGCTGCTGGGAATCTTGGCAATAAGCCCATATTAAAGATAAGACCAGGACCATAATACACAATAATAAGCTGTAGCATAAGAGGTGTACCTCTTATTATCCACACAAAGGTTCTTATAAGCCAACGCAGTGGCTTAAACCTACTCATAGAGCCAAAGCAAATGAGTAGTCCAAGTGGTAAAGCAAATAATAATGTCAGTCCAAAGAGCTCCAGCGTAACGCCGAAGCCCTCCAAAAGATTTTGTGTTACAGATAAAAAGTCGTTCATAATAATATTCCGATTAAGTATTATACCTTTTCTTATTCAGCAAGCTGGATGCTGTACTTTTCTGAAAGTTCCTTAAGAGTGCCGTCCTTTGTAAGCTCATCAATGTAGCCATTTAACTTTTCTGTCATATCTGAACCCTTACGGAAACCTACACCATATTCTTCTGATGTGAGAATAACACTTGTAGCTAAGTTTTCGTAGCTTGTTCCCTTGCCTGTCATTGCAGATGCCATTGTGCTGTCAATAATACAAGCGTCAACAGAACCTGACTTAACCTCCATAAGAGCATTTGACTGTGCTGTTACTGCTGTAAAATTAAGGCCGTTTTTCTCTGCTGCTGACTGACCAGCTGAACCAGACTCAACTGCAAATGTAAGGTCCTTTAAATCTTTAGCATCCTTGTAATTTTCAGCCTTCTTTGAGTCCATTACTACAACCTGTTCATTCTTTGCATATGGCTTAGAGCAGTTTGTGTTGTTCTTAACTTCTGTTGAAATTGTCATACCATTCCAAATACAGTCAATAGACTTGGAAGAAAGCTCAATAAACTTGTTATCCCAGTCAATTTCAATGAACTTAACCTTAACGCCCATCTTTTCAGCAACCTTTGTTGCAAATTCAGCGTCAAAGCCTGTCCATTCGCCATTATCATCCTTATAGTCCATTGGAGGATAATCGGTGATACCAATAACGAGTTCGCCCTTATCAATAATTGACTGATAATCAGAATCAGAGCTTGAGTTGGAACTACCACAACCAACAAATACAGTTAACACTGAAACAAGGGTTAACATAAGTGCAATAATTTTTTTCATTTTCTTAACCTCCGTATTTTCTGACTTTAATTTTGGCATTAGCCTGTATGTCAGATTACCGACCTATTATAACACATTCACTTTAATAAAGTAAAGTGTTATTTTGATAAATTATTAAATTTTTTTATTTAATTACAACATTTTCCTTTCCAACTATGTAATTAAGCTCATTTATCAGCACATCACTAACATCTGCCCACATATATTGAGGTGCTAAATATTGCTTTTTTTCATTGTCAACATAGAGATAAACCTTTGTGCTACCTGAAAGAAGTTCAAGAATATTCTGCACCTTTTTGAATTTTTCACCACTTCTGTCAGGTACTTTAATATACAGCTTTTCAGGTTTTGCAACACTATGGTTATCTAATTTGGAGGTTTCAGGCGTATTTGTTGTAATATCATTTTGAACCATTGTTGGAATTTTCTCCTTAGATGGTGCAGGTCTAATTTGATTAACTATAACCTTTGGTTCTTCGTTCTCCCTAAGACTAAGTGTGCCTATTATTTCAATTATACTGCCCTCATAGAGATAATTACCATATTCAGCCAAAGTTTTAGGGAAAACTATAGTTTCTACAACACCTGTTTTATCTTCAACAGTTACAAAACACATCATTTGATTTGTCTTTGTAACCTGGTTTTTGATTTTATTGACTATGGAAAAAATTCTTATTTGTCCACCGTCCCTATATTTAATGGATGAATTTTTTAGGATATCCCCTATTCTATCAGATTTTATCAGCTTAACATAGTTATCGTATTCTGATAAAGGATGACCACTTATATAAATTCCCAAAACCTCCTTTTCTTTGCTAAGAAGTTCTGGTAATGAAAATTCCTTTATGTCGGGAATATCCATCCTATTTTCTTCCCTGCTATTGTCCATATCAAAGAATGAAAGCTGACCTTCAACATTTCTTCTTCTCTCAAAGCTAAGGTTATCAAGAATTGTTTTATAAACTGTCAGCATTTGCTTTCTGTTGCAGTCAAGGTTATCAAGGGCACCAGACTCTATCAGACTTTCAAGTCCTTTCGTATTCATATTTTTATTGAACAATCTCTTGCAAAAGTCATAGAAGGAAGTAAAGGGTGCTACAGAAGCCTCACCTACAATTTCATCAATAAAATTCTCGCCAAGGTTCTTTATTGCCATAAGTCCAAAGCGAATATTACCATCAACAACAGTAAATCCTTTTTGAGAATAATTTACACTTGGAGGTAACACCTTTATTCCCAATCTTGTACATTCCTCGATATATCCAGACAGCTTGTTTTGATTGCCTAAAACACTGGTAAGGAGAGATGCCATATAATGCTTTGGATAGTGACATTTAAGGTATGCAGTTCTGTATGTAACTGTTGCATAGGAAGCTGCGTGAGATTTATTAAAGGCATAGGAGGCAAAGCTTTCCATTTCACTATAAATTAACTCTGCTGTTTTTTTGTCAATACCTCGCCTTAAGCAACCCTCAACCTCAACTTCACCTTTATCATTAACATAACCCTCAATAAAGATTTTTCTTTCTTCTTCCATTACCTTGTGCTTTTTCTTGCTCATTGCTCTACGCACAATATCAGCTCTGCCAAGGGAGTAACCAGCAAGAGTACGGAAAATCTGCATTACCTGTTCCTGATAAACAATACAGCCATAGGTAACCTTTAATATATCCTTTAGTAATGGATGTTTGTAAGTAACTTTTTGAGGATTGTGTCTGTTTTCAATATAGGTTGGAATACTGTCCATAGGACCTGGACGATAAAGAGAGATAACAGCGATTAGGTCCTCAAAATATTCTGGCTTTAGCTGAGTGAGAACATTACGCATACCCTGACTTTCAAACTGAAATACACCCTCTGTATGACCAGAGGAAATCATTTTATAGACTTCCTTATCATCAAAAGGAATATTCTCTATATCAAAATCAGGGTTTTCAAGCCTTATAGAGTTTTCTGCATCTCTAATAACAGTCAAGTTCCTAAGACCAAGGAAATCCATTTTTAGAAGTCCCAGTTCTTCAAGTGTAGTCATTGTAAACTGAGTTACTATGCTGTCATCATTTTTTGAAAGAGGAACATAATCGGAAACAGGGTCCTTTGTAATAACCACACCAGCTGCGTGAGTTGTGGCGTGGCGAGGCATACCCTCAATCGCCTTGCTCATATCAACAAGCTCTTTTATCTGCTCATCATTTTCATAAAGCCTTTTCAGTTCAGGGCTAAGCTCCATAGCCTTATCCAAGGTCATATTTATATCAGAAGGCACAAGCTTTGCAACTGTATCGCAGGTTTTGTATGGAATAGCCATTACTCTGCCAACATCACGAATTGCACCCCTTGCAGCCATTGTTCCAAAGGAAATTATCTGAGCAACCTTATCCTTACCATACTTGTCGATTACATACTGAATAACCTCCGGTCGCCTTTCAGTACAAAAATCAATGTCAAAGTCCGGCATTGATACTCTCTCTGGGTTTAAAAACCTTTCAAAAAGTAAATCGTATTTTATTGGGTCAACACCTGTAATGCCAATACAATATGCACAAAGTGAGCCTGCACCTGAACCTCTACCAGGGCCAACAGGAATATCGTTTCTTTTTGCAAACTGAATAAAATCATTGACTATAAGGTAGTAGTCCACAAAACCCATAGTATTGATAACATTCAGCTCATACTCCAACATATCAACAAGGCTTTTATTTGGACTTACACCATAGTGTTTTTTTAGTCCCTCATAGCATTTTCTACGGAAGTACTCATAGTGGTTTTCGTTATTGGGAACATCAAAATTTGGTAATTTTCTAACACCAAACTCAAAGGTAACATTACATCTGTCTGCAATTTCTTGAGTATTGTCATAGGCGTCTTGAAGGTCAGGAAAAAGCTGTCGCATTTCCTCCTCAGTCTTTAAATAAAATTCCTGTGTTTGGAACTCCATTTTATCTTCGTCATAAATTGTGTGGTTCGTCTGTATGCAAAGGAGAATTTCATGCATTCTACTGTCGGACTTATCGATATAATGGCAATCATTTGTAACTACCATAGGGGCATCAATTTCTTTTGATAACTGTTTTAGCCTTTCTGCAACAAATATTTCCTCCTTTATTCCGTGATTTTGAAGTTCAAGGAAGAAATTTTCCTTGCCAAAAACACTTTGGTAATAAAGGGCAGTATTTTTCGCTTCATTATAATCATTGGCAGAAATTTTCCTTGGAATTTCCCCTGCAAGACAGGCTGAAAGGCAAATTAGTCCTTTATGGTATTTTTCAAGTAGTTCCCTATCAACTCTTGGTTTTTTATAAAAACCCTCTGTAAAGCCAAGGGAAACCAATTTAATGAGATTTTGATAGCCTTCATTATTCTCACAAAGAAGAATAAGATGATAATAGCTTTTATCCAAATCAAAAGTCGAGTCAAATCTGCTCCTTGGAGCAACATAGACCTCGCATCCAATTATTGGCTTTATTCCCTCTTTTTTACAGGCTCTGTAAAATTCAATTACACCATACATAACACCGTGGTCCGTTATAGCAAGGGAGTTCATTCCCTTTTCCTTACAAACGGCAGCAAGCCTGTCTATGCGACAGGCTCCGTCTAACAAACTATATTCAGTATGGAGATGCAAATGAACGAATGACATAATCAGTCACCTATTACCTTGGAAATAATTTTTCCGTCTTTTACATTTATGGTGAGGGTATCACCTATATTCACCTCATTTACTGAGGTTACTGTTCTGTTTTCTTTGTTCATAACAACAGAGTATCCTCTGTTCATAATCGAAACAGGATTTAGTGCCTCTGCCTTTGCAGAAAGAATTTTGATATTTTGGACAGTATTTTCATATTTACTATTCACTACTGCTTTTATTTTTTGGCAAAGAACATCAGTTTGACCATAGAGCTTTTCAATTCTATCCTTTGGAGAAAGTGAAAGAAGTCTTGATGCGTTTTCCTGCATTATGCTTTTCTGCTCATTGATACGGTTATCAATTAGAGAGGACATATACTGTCTTTGACTATCATAATAAGCAAGTAGCTCCTGTTTATCAGGCACTGCAAGTTCTGCCGCTGCTGAAGGAGTTGGTGCTCTTAAATCAGCAACAAAATCGCAGATTGTAAAGTCTGTTTCGTGTCCTACTGCTGAAATAACAGGAATTTCGCTATTATAAATTGCATAGGCAAGGTTTTCGTCATTAAAAGCCCACAAATCCTCTATTGAGCCACCACCTCTGCCAATAATAATGGTATCGCAAACTTTATACTCATTAAGCAAATTCACTGCGTCTATAAGCTGTGGAACTGCCCCCTCGCCCTGAACAAGAACAGGACAAAGAATGATGTTTACAGAGGGGTATCTTCTTGTAAGGATATTGCGAATATCCTGTATTGCTGCACCTGTGGGACTTGTAATAACTCCTATGTTTGTTGGAAACCGAGGAATTTTCTTTTTATGGCTTTCGTCAAAAAGTCCCTCACTTTGTAGCTTTGCCTTTAGCTGTTCATACGCCTTATACAAAGCACCCAAGCCATCCGGTTGCATATCCTCAATGTAAAATTGATACTGACCTGTTGGCTCATACAGAGTAACTCTACCTCTGCAAATAACCTTCATTCCCTCTGTTGGACGGAATTTAAGATTCTTCGCATTACCTGAAAACATAACTGCCCTTATTACAGATTTGCTATCCTTTAAGGAAAGGTAGATATGACCACTTCTGTAATGGTCAGTAAGGTTTGAAATCTCTCCTGACAAAAACACATAACGCAATCTGTCATTACTGTCAAGAATACTTTTCACATAGGTATTAAGCTGTGTTACTGTTAATATGCTATTTTGTACCGGTGTCATTTTCCCACTCTACCTTTGCAAGATAAGCAATACCAACTGCATTGTCTGTGGAATATTCAGGCTCTGCAAAGGTACAGCTAATGCGTTTTGTTAAGCTATCTCTTATAATTTTATTACTCATTACTCCCCCTGCAAAAACAAAGGGAATATCTCCGTATTTTTCTTTTAAGAAATTTACCATTTTATATATGGTTTCCTCAATATATTTAAGACAATAGAAGGCAATTTCTTCTCTGCTTTTATTATCATCATACATTTTCTTGCAGATATTCTGTAGGCCACTAAGGCAACAATCACTACCCTTTAATGTAGGCTTTACATTGACCTTGCCATTAAAACCATTGGCAATATTTTCAAGCTCCTTGCCACAGGGAAATTTACATCCCAGCATAAGCCCTACTCTGTCAACTGCCTGTCCTGCGTTTAAATCAAGAGTTTTTGCAACAAGTGATATATTCATTTTTTCGTCAACTAATAGAGCCTCCGTTGTGCCACCACTAACGTGGAACACAATGAACCTTTCCCCTAAAAGACACAGCTTATCTGCTGAATAGAGAGCAGACACAATATGTCCCTGTTGATGAGTTAGTCCATACACAGGAACACCAAGGGTAGTTCCCAGAACCTCTGCAAAACCTTTGCCAACTGTAAAGCAGGGCATATAGCTTCCCTCAACAGGTCGGGGCTTTTCAGAAACACCAATGGCTGTGATTTTATTTTTTAAGTCAGAAATATTTTTTACAAGCTCATTATAAAGTGTAGGTAGTTGCTGTGTGTGATGAAAAACAGCATCACTCTGCCTTATGCCAAGCTCCCCATCCTTAACAGGTAAAAGCCTTTTACAGGAAATATCTCTTTCATTATCACTGTCATAAAGAGCAACTGAGGTAGTATAGTTGCTGGTATCTATTCCTAAAAATAGTGACATTACAAATCCTTTTCAATAGCACCAAGCACTCCGTTTACGAACTTGTATTCATCATCAACGGAAAACTTCTTACTTAGCTCAACTGCTTCATTTATTGAAACATTTGAAGGAATATCATCAACATATTTCATCTCATAAACTGCAAGACGGAGAATACTTGCTGAAACCTTGTTTATTCTTTCAAGTCGCCATTTCTTAGAAAGGTGGGACTTAATAATTTCATCAATTTCCTCAATATTTTCTTGAACACCCCTTGCACAATCAATGGCAAATTGGGAATAATCATCATCACGGGACTCAAGTGCTACCTCTGAAATATCAGAAATTGAGTCATCATTAAATAACTTTTCAAAGCACAGGAAAAAAGCCTGTTCTCTCTCCTTATAACGGGAAACATTGTTTTCACTCATAATAAAAATCTCCTCAAAATAATATGATATATTATACCATATATTTGAGGAGATGTAAACAAAAGTTATATTTCTGTTATGGTTATATTTTCAAAATTGATTCCTGTCTGACCAAAAACCACATCCTTTATTATCATTGGGCTGTCATCTTCCATATCGGATTTGGGTACTACTACGGAACAACCCTGTTCAGTTATACAGCACAGGCAATCAGAAAAACCCTTTGCCTTTAAAAGATTTTCAATATTAGTCTGGTATAGTATGTAGTTTTCAACCTTTTCTGCCTGTACAACTGCACTTTCCTTTGCCTGTGGTGAAGCCTCTGATTTTTCCAAAACTTCTTTTGCAATATTCAGCACCTTATCCTGACTTTGCTGTCTTTCGGTACGGGCAGTTGAAAAATAATTTTGCTGTTTTGCACTTAGGGCAGTATCAGGGGTAGAAACTGACACTTCGTTACTTACATATTCTGCTTCTCCAAGCTCCTTTGTGGAAGATGTAAGCATTGAACTTGCATCTCCAAATTGCCAGTTGAGATATACTGCTGTTCCAAGTGCAACAATCAGGGCAGCTACCAAGATGTTTCTCTTATTGATTTTCATAATTACTCCTTCTTTAGCTTTGTGATACAGACTTTATCTGTAGTTATATTAAGTGCTTTTGTCACCGACTCCAGCACTATTTCCCTTACCTCAGGATTATTGCCACCTGAACATACAATTAAGGCACCTCTAACAATTGGCTCAATCTCCTTAACCTTGTTATCCTGATTATATATCTGCTCTGCACTATTCTCCATTGTCAGCATTACCTTTGCTGTTCCTACTCCCTCAATGGATTCAACCATTTGCTTTATCCTTGTTTCCTCTGCCTGACGATATTCTGAAACAGATGAGGCACTACTAATTGTTTCTTCATCATTCCCAGAGAAAAAAGTAGAAAAGAATATGAAGGCAATACCAACTATGCCTATTATATATATAAACCTTATAAAGTTTTTGTCATTTTTCAAAGACTTTAATTTTTTTAGCATTTCTGACATTTTTCTCCTACCTTTAGCAAAGCACAATTTCAGGTGTAATACAAAAATTATCCTCCGTAATTTTCACAGCCTTTTGGGTGTGTATTTTATTTTTCTCATTCAAATATATGCTGATATAGCTAATATATATACCATTATCACTATCAGTTTTTAGTGATAAAAATACATTTACAGGTTTTATTCCATTTTGATTAAGGAGAGTGATAAGGGACTTTCTTATATTCTCCTGGGTAAGCGACAGCACCTTACTGTTATATTCATTTACGATTTCTGTTTCGTTAGGGGTAGTGATACTTTGGTTATCTGCCCTAGAAAAGAGATTTTTAACAGGAGCAATCATAATAATAATCAAAAAGGCTGTTATTATCAGGTTCATTGTTTTTCTTGTTCTGCCCTCTGGAAGAACCATTCTGATTACTACACAGGCTATGGTGCTTGTACATAAGATAAGTGCTGTATTACTGATAATCTCCATAGCTCACCTGCCTGATGTTCCCATTGTAATAATTATTGCTGTGCTAATTACATAAATTGCCATTGTACAAAGTATGATTACAAGAAGGGTTGAAAGTACAGTTGAACAGGCACTAAGAATAGTTGTTGGTTCTTTTACTCCAAGCATTTCAGCGACGCCATTTGTAATATTAAGTGACATCAACCAAAACAGGCAGTTAATTATAATTGGCAAAAACACAGCTACTATGCTGATTATTACAAATACTCCAATTCCTGTTTTAAGCAAATTCATACTTCCCTGTATGGTTTTATAGGCTTCTGAAAGTGCAGAACCAACAATGGGTATAAAAGAGGAAAGAGTGAACCTAACTGCCCTTGTGGAAACTGTATCAGCAGCAGTTGTAATTAAGGTTTTAAATGTAAGAAGTCCTGAAAACACCGTCATCATAAAGGCAATTATCCACTTTATAATCTTAGAAAGCTGGTTTACTATTCCACTTAATTTTATTTCTGATGATATAGATGAAGTAACTGACACACCTAAAAACACACTTAAAAGTGGTGCAATAAGATTTGAGGACAGCCACAAAATTCCCTCGCTTGCCATAACCACTAAGGAATAATATGCTCCACCTGTAACAGATTGTCCATTGGTTATCAAAATAACTGCCATTATGGGAATATAAAGCAACATAAAATGACTTGCATTTCCTATAGAATTTACTGCTCTATTTATTACATCAAGTACAGGTGTTGAAACAGAAATTGTTATTATCAGTACAAATATTACATCTGATATTTTTGACATATCCCTTGATTTTAAATTATCCTTAAAATTGTCAAAAACGGAATAAATCAGTAACAGGCACAAAATAAGTGCTGATGAGGCTATGGGGGTTACACCCTCCTCACCTGCAATATTCAGTATCTCCCTAAGCATATCCGAAAAAGAAAGGTTAATTACACTTTGATAATCACTTTCTTCTACACCTAAATCACTTAAAATACCTTTTGCACTTTTATCAAGATTATCCGTAAGGTTATTTCCACCAACTTCTTCTAATGCAGAGGAATAGCTTGTTGCTGTTACATTTGTAACTGACAAGGATATGAGAAACACAGCCACCAGAGTTATTACAACGCCCTTCAAGACACACCTGCCAAGGAAAGGGAAATTGAAAGCACTTCCTTAAACATAGGTATAGCCATTACAAGTGCTATCATTTTTCCTGCAAGAGAAATTTGGGAGCTAAGGGAGGAATATCCGGAATCTCTGCATAAATCACAGGTGAATTCTGTTATAAAACATATGCCTGTACATTTCAAAAGAATTTTTATATATTCCGTACTTATATTCACCTTTGAAAAAAGCTCCTGCACATATGTAATAACCTCTGTAAGATAATCAAGGAGATATATCATTATTAAGACAGATGTAGTGATAATAATTATTAGTGAGATTGAGGGGTGGCTACTGCGTATTGTAAGGGAAAATATAAAGGCTACTACAGAAATTACGCATACTGAAATAATGTTCATCATAACCCAAACACCGACTTTATAGTTTCAAATAGAGTGCTTATTTGGGATATTATCATCATTAGAGCCACAATAAGTCCCATAATAGTAGTAAGTAGTGCCTGTTCCTCTCTGCCACTTCTGATTAACAGTTGATTGAGAACTGCAACAATTATGCCTATTGCTGCTATTTTGAATATCATATCTACATCCATTGAATCATCCTTTTTATCTCTTAGAAAGTATTATTCCCTTATATAAACATTACTACAAAGGCAAGTCCTGCAAACACTCCCAAAACTCTGTATAGCTTGGATTTATTCTCTAAATCACTTTTTGACTTTTCGTACAATTCATCAAAAAAACCAGTATATAAACTGATACTGCTAAGCTCTCCCTCTAAATCCATTGTGCCAAGCTGTAAGAAAAACTTTGTCAGCAAATCCTTTTCTTCCTTTTGAAGTGGCAATTCTGAAATGATTTTTGGAAAGCCCTTAAAATCATCTGCATTTTTTAGAGGCACAAGAACATCATCGGCACTTTCTGAAATTAGTGTGATAATGTCGCTCCTCCTGTAACGAATCAAGGTGGAAAGTCTGTTAAGAAAAAGTAGGATTGTGTTAAGGTTGTCCTTCCTTCTTTTTAGCCTTAGGGACTGATACATACCTATTAGTGTAAAGAACAGAAAGGCACATACCAATCCTATTATTTTAATAATCATTTTAGTTCCTTTAATTCTTCTGAATTATATATTGAATCTATTTCACAAGGGTGATTTTGAGATTTTAAAATTACTACTGTTTTAAAGGCATCAAGGGTTAGTAAATTTTTAAATAAAGGCTTATTCTTTAATTCTGCAAAAGAATTACAATGTACTGTGGCAATAAATCTTACTCCTGAATTCACTCCATTTGATATTGCCTTCACCTCGTTTTCATTTACAATTTCATCACATACAATATAGTCAGGGGACATATTGCGAACTCCCTGTTCTATACCATCTATCTTCCTATACATAGCGAAAACATCACAGTTACCAAGGTTATTTTTAATCTCACCCTTATATGTTGCAGAGATTTCATTTCTTGAATCAACAACACATACTTTTTTCCCATAATCTACAGAGAGTGACCTTGCAATATCCCTAATAAGTGTGGTTTTGCCAGTACAGGGTTTGCCACAAATTAGCATACTGTTTATGTTATTCTGTAATTCTTCAAAAAGAGGTTTTGAGCATCCCACAAACTCCTTTGAAACACGTATATTCAGGGATGAAATATCCTTAACATTTATAAGCTCATCATTACTATAAACTGCACAGCCTGATATACCCATTCTATGTCCACCATTTATTGTGATGAAGCCCCTTGAAATTTCCTCCTGTCTATTATAGACAGAGTAAGTACAAGCTTTTGTAAAGGTTTCAATAATATCAGCTTTTACTGTCTTAAAATAATTAAGGTTATTATAAATATCTGCTGTAAAGGACTTGTCCGTCAGATAGTATGTAAGATTGTTGCAGGAAATAGCAACAGGCTTATTACTGCGCAATCTTATTTCCTGTATATCCCTTTTTATTTCATTTGGTAGGGTTCGTATTCTGTAGGCAATCCTGTCTGGTAGTACCGTTAGTATTTCTGATAAAACATCTCTTTTTGTTTCCATTGATTATCATTCCTTTCCCTAATACATATGTTTTGGGGCAAAAAAATATGACCACAAAATTGTGGTCATAAAAGTTTTTATTTTACTTCAGCATTTCAAGAAGTTCCTCTTCTGAAATTATATTGATACCAAGGGATTGTGCCTTTGTTAGCTTGGTACCTGCATCCTCACCTGCTACAACATAGCCTGTTTTTTTACTAACTGATGATGAAGTTTTGCCACCTGCATCTTCAATAAGCTTTGAAGCCTCACTTCTTTTAAGTGTGGGGAGTGTACCTGTAAGGACAAATTTAACCCCTTTAAATTTGCCATTATCGGCTTTTTTCTGAACCTCTGGCATTTTAACACCACAGGCTTTTAATTCTGAAATAAGGCTCTTGCTTTCTTGATGTGAAAAATACTCAACTATACTTTCAGCCATAATCTGACCAAAGCCTTCAATTGATGTGTAATCTTCAATCTTACTATTAAGAATATTTTCTATAGTAAGCAAATTGTCACAAAGCAATTTTGCTGCCTTTTGTCCAATATGTCGAATACCAAGGGCAAAAATCAGCCTGTAAAGCTCTTGCCCCTTAGATTTTTCTATAGACTCAATAAGGTTAAGGGCAGACTTTTCAGCCTTACCCTCAAGGGTAAGAATATCCATTGGAGTTAGCTTATATAAGTCAACAGGGGACTTTACAAGTCCTGTTTCAACTAACTTTTCAAGGACAGCAGGTCCTAATCCCTCAATATCCATTGCATCTCTGCTGACAAAATGTATGAGGTGTCGCAGTAACTGAGCAGGGCACTCGGTATTGGTGCATCTAATAGCAGCCTCGTCCCTATCTCTTGAAACCTCACCACCACAGGAAGGACAGAATTGTGGGAACTCATATGGCACAGTATTTTCTCCATGGCACTTCAGGGCAACAACCTCTGGGATAATCTCCCCAGCCTTTCTGATAATTACTGTGTCACCGATTCTAATATCCTTTTCCTTTATGAAATCCTCATTGTGAAGAACTGCTCTACTGACAGTTGTGCCTGACAGGAAAACAGGCTCAAAAATACCAACCGGTGTTAAAGCACCTGTTCTTCCAACATTTATTTCAATATCAAGTAACTTTGTTTCCTTTTCCTCTGGTGGATACTTGTAGGCTTCTGCCCATTTAGGAAATTTAGCTGTGCTACCCAATAATTCTCTTTGAGAAAAATCGTCAACCTTTACTACAGCTCCGTCAATAGGGAAACCCAAAGTTCCTCTAATATTATTGATGCGTTCAATTTCATCAATAACATCATTCATATTATCGTACCTATTATAAAATGGTGCTGTGGGAAAACCAAGCTCAGTAAGATAATCAAGGCTTTCCTTATGACTGTTAATCTCAACACCCTCAATTTGCTGAATGTTAAACACAAAAATATCAAGGTTGCGCTGAGCAGTAATTTTAGAATCTTTCTGACGGAGAGAACCTGCTGCTGCATTACGAGGGTTTTTAAATGGCTTTTCCTCATTTTCCTCTTGATACTTAAGTAGCTTAAGGAAGTTTTCATCAGACATATAAACCTCACCACGAACCTCAAGTAGTGGAGGGGCATTTTTCAGTCTTTTAGGAAGTGACTTAATTGTAACAAGGTTATCGGTAATATCCTCACCAGTGACACCATCACCTCTTGTTGAACCTCTGACAAACACACCGTTAACATATTCGCAGGAAACCGAAAGTCCATCAAACTTTGGCTCAACAACATAGGAAGGATTTGTTACAACCTCTCTTACTTTTCTGTCAAAATCAAGTAATTCACTATGGCTAAAAGAGTCGTGAAGACTTGCCATTGGAACAGTATGGAGTACCTGGCTGAATTTTTCTCCTGCACTGCCACCAACCTGTTGAGTTGGAGAATCAGAGGTAATCAGCATTGGAAATTCATCTTCAATATTTTCAAGTTCCCTTAGTAGCTTGTCATACTCAAAGTCAGAAATTTCAGGATTATCCTCATTATAATAGAGGTTATTGTGATAATTTATTTCTTTTTTTAATTCTTCTGCTCTACTTCTGGCTGTTTCAAAATCCATAACAAATTACTTCCTATTAACTTCAGATGTACCTTTTTCTCTAAGGTAGGTTGATTCCAGGTCGGAAAGATGTAGCTTTACTGCTAAGGGATACTTTTCATATGCCTGACTAATCGCAAAGCCACCATTATCTTCAAAGCCACCCATATGCCAACGGATAGCCATAGCCTCGTCAAGACGAAGCCTCATTTTTCTTTCTATAAGGAACACAGACTTTTCACCATGTCCATAAGGGAATTGGTCCTCTATTGTGAAGTAAGGCACTTTCTCCCACTTTCCTGTTTCCTCATTTTTCACATTCCTTGTGCTTTCCTTATAAAACATAGCCTTACATAAATCGTGAAGTAAGGCTGTAATTGTGAAGCTCTCTAAATCGTCATTTTCTTCATCAAAGTGCTTTTCTATCATAGTGTGATATACGGAAAGAGAGTGTGCGCAAAGTCCACCCTCACAAGCATAGTGATACCTTGTACTTGCCGGTGCTGTGAAGAAATCCGTCTTAGAAATCCACTTTAACAATTCTTCGCTACCATCACGACTGATGTTTTCCTCATAAATTCTTATAAATTCCTCTTTATTATTCTTAACTTCTGATGGGGTCATATTCTTACTCCTTAAAGTAAATTTTCATCATATACGGCACGGACACCACCAATAAACCGTGGACGAGTTCTCGCTGCAATAACTCTTGCTTCGCCAATAGTTTTATTTTCCATTTTTAGTGGAACAGCAGTTTCTTTAAGGTGCATACCAATGAGAACTCCACCAATATCAATACCGGCATCAGCCTTGATATGCTCAACCATAACAGGATTATCAAATAGCTTGTATGCTGTGGTTGCAGAAGAACCACCTGCCTTTGGCTGTGGTACAACATTAACTGTTTCCAAAAATAGCTTGTCAGCAAGGGTCTTTTCTACAACTAAAGCACGATTTAGATGCTCACAGCACTGCACAGCCATATATATGCCCTTATCCTTAAGATTATTATAAAAAGCACTATACACTTCTTCTGCAAGGGCAAGGTTACTGTCTGTACCCATTGGACTACCATTTATTTCTGAGGTTGAGCAACCTATAACAAGAATATCACCTGACTTTAGCTTTGCTTTTTCAACAACTTCATCAAATACAGCTTTTGTCTGGGACTTTATATCAAAATTCATTTAATCACCTCATAAAAAAGGCACCTAATTAAAGGTGCCTTAAAAGTTCTATTATTCAGCAGATTCCTCTGTAGCCTCTTCTGTAGCTTCTTCTGTTGTTTCTGCTGGTGCTTCATCCTGAAGTAAAGCACGGATTGAGAGAGAAACTCTCTTTTTGTCAAAGTCGATAGAAATAATCTTTGCATCAACTTCATCGCCAACCTTAAGAACATCCTCTGGCTTTTCAATTCTCTTGTTAGCAATCTGGCTAATGTGGATAAGACCATCAATGCCTGGGATAATGTTAGCAAATGCACCGAATGTTGTAAGTCCAACAATCTTACACTTAACTACTGAATCAACAGGATACTGTGTCTTAAGAATGTACCAAGGGTTGTCCTCTTCCTTCTTGTAGCCAAGGGAAATCTTCTTTGTTTCTTCGTTGATGTCCTTAATGTAAACAACGATTTCGTCGCCTTCCTTAACTACCTCTGATGGATGCTTGATTCTTGACCAGCTAAGTTCGCTGATGTGAATCATACCGAACACGCCACCGATGTCAACGAATGCACCATAGCTTGTTAGTGACTTAACAACACCCTTGTATTCATTTCCAACTGCAAGGCTTTCAAGTAGCTTTGCCTTTTCTTCTGCTCTCTTTTCACGAAGAACTGAACGGATAGAGCCGATTGCTCTCTTTCTTCTACCCTTCTTTGATACTTCAAGAAGTCTATACTGAACTTCCTTACCAACAAGATCAGCTGGGTCTTCATCTCTTGACATTGTTGCCTGAGATGCAGGAATGAATACTCTGTTGCCCTTTAGCATAACGATGACGCCACCGTTAACAGCCTCAATAACCTTACCTGTGAAAATCTCGTCAGAACCGTTGAGAGCTTCAAGCTCTTCCCAATTCTTCTGTGCGTCAACTCTCTTTTTAGAAAGCATAATTGTGCCTTCCTGGTCGTTAGTCTTCATAATAAGAAGCTCAACCTGGTCACCAACCTTGAGAACGCTCTCAGCTGTTTCTGTTGGGTCGTATGAAATCTCATCGTTAGGAATATAACCAGCCTGTTTTCTGCCAACATCAACTGAAACATCGCCGTTAGCAGCAATACTCATAACAGTACCCATAACCCTCTCGTTTGTATTCATACTCTTTAGAGACTCCTCTAACATCTCCTCAAAGCTTAATTCATTTTCATTTACGCTGGATGTGTTTACTTCACTCATTTTATCCAGAACCTCCTTAATTATCCTTGCCGGAGTTGACGCTCCGGCTGTTACGCCGATACTACCCACTTTAGAAACCTCACTCATATCAAGCTCATCTGCTGTTTCTATGAAAAAGGTCTTTTCACAATTTGAAGAACAAATGCTATAAAGCTTAAAGGAATTTGAACTGTGCTTATCACCAATAACAAACATCATATCAACAGATTTTGATATTTCATCAGCTTCCTTTTGGCGTATAGCTGTAGCACTACATATTGTATCAAAAATTTTTGTGTTTGTATAGACATTTTTTAAAATTTTTATACTTTTTTTCCATAATTTTTTATCAAAGGTAGTTTGAGCCACTACTTTTATAACTTTATTTTTCTCTACAGGAATTATTTTTATAATTTCCTGTAATTCTTCTTCGTTTTTGAAGGTGTAACAGCTTCCATTACAATGCCCTATTATACCTTGCACCTCAGGATGCTCCCTATCTCCTGCAATAATAACTGTGTCATCAGCAGATATTTCACTAACAATCTTATGTATCTTTGAAACGAAGGGACAAGTTGCATCTACAAAGTCAAGTCCTCTTTCCTTTATTTCCTCTATAACGCTTTTAGGAACACCGTGAGAACGAATTACAACAGTTTCCCCCTCTTTTGCTTCAGAAATACTGTTAATGGTAGAAACACCCTTTTCCTTTAGCTCACTTACCATTTGCATATTATGGATAATTGGACCAAGAGTTGAAACAGACTTGCCTTCATCAATGAGCCTATACACAATTTCAATGGCTCTATTTACTCCAAAGCAAAAACCTGCTGACTCTGCAACAATAAGCTTTCTCATTTATCAACCCTATCCATTTCTCTGAATTTTGTGATTTCATCCATAATTCTTCTGGATGCTTCACGATATTCCTTTGGTGATGGTTCTTCCTCATTGGAAAAACCTAATTCATCATAGGAAATTGGTTTGCCGATATGGATAATCCTTTTAGAAAAAACTGACTTAGTTTTGCCAACAACAGTAATACACATTGGTACAACAGGGGCTTTTGTCTGCCTTGCAATAACAGCACAACCACTTCTTGGTCGCATAAGTTCTCCTGTTTTTGTTCTTCCACCCTCAATGAAAATGGTCATAACCTTTCCATCGTTGATTAAGTCCTCACCTGTTGCAATAGCTTTGCCGTCATTTGCTCCCCTTGTAACAGGAAATGCACCTAAAATTTTAATAAGTCCACCAAAAAACTTGTTACGGAAAAGCTCGGTTTTTGCCATAAAATAAACTCGTCTTTTATGGGTAAGACCAACAAACACTGGGTCGGTGTATGAAAGATGATTAGAGGCAATTATGTAGCTACCTTCTTTGGGTAATTCACATTCTCTTACAACCTTGTATCTGAAAAGCACCTTAAATATTGGTAATACAATGCACTTGCAAAACTTGTAAAAAACAATATGTTCCTTAATCTTATTCATTACATATTCTCCTTTATAACCTTTAGAAGGAGATTTTTTGAACCCTCAAAATCGTATTCACTTGTATCAACTAAAATACTATCTTCTGCAGGCTTTAGTGGTGCAATAGCTCTGTGGCTATCGGCATAATCTCTCTCATTAACATCCTTAAGGACATCTTCATAGTTACAATCTATGCCCTTTTCCATATTTTCCTTATATCTTCTCATTGCCCTTGTTTCAGGAGAAGCAGTAAGGAAAATTTTGATTTTGGCATTTGGCAGAACAACTGTGCCAATATCTCTGCCATCCATAATTACATTATCCTTTTCAGCCATACTCCTCTGTAAATCAAGGAGAAATGCTCTGACTTCAGGTATTGCAGAAACACTTGAGGCAAACATTGATGCCTCTGGTGTTCTTATAAGGCTTGAAACATCCTCTCCGTTAAGAAGAACAATCTGTGTACCCTCATCATTAAATGCAAGGCTAACCTCAATATCCTTTAGCATATTTATAATCTGCTGTGTATCATCCTTTTTTAAACCCTTTCTTGATGCTGAAAGACCTATTGTTCTATACAATGCGCCTGTATCAACATAAATAAAGGAAAGCTCCTTGGCAACTGCCTTGGAAAGTGATGACTTACCTGCTCCTGCAGGTCCGTCAATAGCTATTGCAATAGACATTTTATATTCCTCCGTATATAGCACTGTAATATCCTGCAAGTCTGCCTGTGGAAAAGGCAATTTGCAAGTTAAATCCACCTGTGTAGGCATCCACATCAATAACTTCCCCACAAAAATACAGACCCTTAATGAGTTTACTCTCCATTGATTTAGGACTGATTTCCTTGGTGGAAATTCCACCAGAGGTTATTATTGCCTCTTTAATACTGCCAAGGGATTTGATATTAACAGTAAAATTCTTTAGTAATTTATTGAGGGCAAGTCGCTCCTCTTTAGTTATTGAATTGCATTTTTTAGTGGGGTCTATTCCCCATCTTTTTAGTACTACAGGAATTAACTTTTTAGGTAATAATTCTTTTAGTGAATTATTTATTTGATTATTAAGATGATTACCAAAATCCTTTTGTAAGCGTAAATCCAGCTTTTCAGGGGAAAGTGCAGGTTTAATATCAATAGAAATCCTGTATTTTTTATTCTGAAAATTTCTCATATGAGAACTTGCAGAAAGCACCAAAGGTCCAGACACTCCGTTATGAGTAAAAAGCATTTCTCCAAAGTCGGAATAAATTTCCTTTTCATTTTCAAAGGCTGTCAACTGCACATTTCTAAGAGAAAGTCCCTGTAATTCTTTGCAAAAAGCATCCTCTGATACAAGTGAAACAAGAGAGGGCTTTAGTTCTGTAACGGTATGACCAACCTGTTTGGCAAGTTTGTAACCGTCACCTGTAGAACCTGTTCCAGGGTAGCTAAGACCACCTGTGGCAATAATAACAGAGTCACCGAAAAAGGTTCTGCCTGAATTATCCTTAACACCCACAATCCTGTCATCTTCAGTAATAAGGGCAACAGCTGTACTTTCCACCACCTTGACGCCATTATCACGAATGAAGCTATACATAGCATCTGCCACATCCATAGCTCTATCTGAAACAGGGAAAACTCTGTTACCTCTTTCAGTTTTTGTTTCAAGTCCAAGGTCATTGAAAAATGAAATTGTATCCTGACTGTCAAAGTTACTAATAGCACTATAGAGAAATCTGGGATTAGTTGGAACATTACTAAGGAAGGTTTCTTTGTTACTGTCGTTGGTAATATTACATCTACCTTTGCCTGTAACAAGGATTTTCCTGCCTGTACGGTTGTTCTTTTCAAGAAGAGTTACATTTGCACCATAATATGCAGCTGTTCCTGCTGCCATCATTCCGGCAGGGCCTCCACCAACTACAATAATATCAGCCATTGTCACTATCCCTATCCTTGTGAAATAACTTTTCCCTTCTTGTATAAACATCTTGCTTGTCCCATACTTCTTCAAGGGCAGTCAAGGTGTGTTCAACCTGGTCCTTGCGAGCAAGAACACAAGCAACAATAAGTGCGTTAATAAGTGAAAGTGGTGCAACAAGGGAATCAACTATTGACGCCATATCACTTCTTGCAATAAGAATATGATTTGCACATTCAACAAGTGGAGATGCCATACTGTCGGTAATTGCTATAACATCTGCACCTCTGTCACGGGCAAACTCCATAGCCTCAACAGCAGTTGTACTATATCTTGGAAAGCTAATACCCACCATTGCATCCTTATCTGAAATTCTGAAAAGCTGTTCGTACATTTCACTTTTTGATGCTGTACTTATTATATGAACATTACCATAGATAAGCTGAAGGTAATAGCCAAAAAAGTTTGCAAGAGCCGATGTTGAACGAACTGCAAACACATAAATATTTTCTGCATTTGTTAGACTGGCAATAGAATTATTAAAGTCCTCTCTGGAAATATCCTCAATAGTTCTTCTTATTTTGTCTATATCCTGGGTTAATACAGATGTTAGAACATCTGAGTTACCGATACGATTTTCTGTTACCTCAATTCTTTGAACAGAGGTTAGCTTTTCCTTTATCATTTCCTGCATAGCCTTTTGCAACTCCGGATATCCGTCATAGCCAAGCTCTGAGGCAAAACGCACTACTGTGCTTTCTGAAACACCAACTGTTTCACCAAGCTTAAAGGCTGTCATATAAGCAGCCTTATCATAATGCTCCTCAATATAGGAAGCTATCCTTTTCTGTCCCTTGGAAAAGGTATTCATATTCATTTCTATTCTGGTTAATAAGTGTTTAATCATTATTCTCAACCTCACATACCTATTCAATTTATTTTATCACATATATTTATTTTTTTCAATTAAAAAAAGCACAAAAATACCAGGCAATATTTAGTAATTTGTTTGAATAATTAGGATATGAAAGTTGCAAAAGTTACTTTAGTGTGTTAAAATGATATAAAATAAAAAAGTAATGGGATGGAAAACGAAATGATTGCAATAATTGATTATGGTGCTGGTAACATACAGAGTGTTCACAAAGCTTTAAAGCACATTGGAGCCGACTGTGTTGTAACCAACAACAAAGAGGAAATTTTAAGTGCTGATGGCGCTATACTACCTGGTGTTGGTTCATTTGGTGACACAATGGACACTATGAACAGTTTAGGAATTAAAGACACCATTATTGACTTTACAAAGACAGGCAAACCATTTCTTGGTATTTGTCTTGGATTACAGCTACTTTTTCCTGAAAGTGAGGAAAGCAAGGGTGTAAAAGGGCTTTCAATATTTGACGGAACTATCACCAAAATACCTAATCAAAACAGAACACTAAAGATACCACATATGGGTTGGAACAGCCTTAACATAAAGAAAAAGGATGGCTTATTTAAAGGCATTGAGGACAACGCTTATGTATATTTTGTTCATTCCTACTACCTACAGGCAAAGGACAAGGATATTGTTTCTGCCACAACTGAATATGGAGTAGAAATTGATGCTGCAGTGGAGAAAGACAACATTTTTGCAACACAATTTCATCCTGAAAAAAGTGGTGATGTAGGGCTTAGGATGCTAAAGAATTTTGTGGAGATGGTTAATAATGTACGCTAAGAGAATTATTCCCTGCCTTGATGTTAAGAACGGCAGAGTTGTAAAAGGAATGAGCTTTGTAAACCTTGTAGATGCAGGAAATCCTGTGGAGGCTGCAATTCAATATGACAAAGAGGGTGCTGACGAATTAGTACTCCTTGACATTACGGCAACAAGTGACGGCAGAAATACAATGGTTGAAATTGTGGAACAGGTTGCAAACTCAATCTTCATACCATTTACCGTTGGTGGTGGTATTAGAACTGTTGATGATTTTAACACTATGCTTAGAGCAGGAGCTGACAAGGTTTCTGTAAATTCAGCAGCAGTAAAAAGACCTGAACTTATAAATGAAGCATCCTACAAATTTGGCGCACAATGTGTTGTTGTTGCTATTGATGCAAAGAGAAATGGAAATTCTTGGGAGGTTTATACTGCTGGAGGAAGAATTCCTACAGGCATTGATGCTGCAGAATGGGCTGTGGAAGCAGAAA